>JAGOBN010000229.1 GCA_017999235.1 Anaerolineales bacterium
GGGCCGGACGTGGCCGCGCTGCCGGCTTTGCTCGCGCCGCTCTGCCGCTAACCGCTTACCGCGCCAGGCCGCTGGCTTCCACCTCCGGCCCTTTGTGGGTCACCCGGTTAAAGCTGACCAGCCGTTCAGTGAGCCAGCCCAGCGTGCCGCGCAGCGGCGACGCGCTCACCGCCCGCTTGAGCGAGCCTTCCCAATAGTGCTTGAAATACCGGTTTCGCCAGCGCCAGCGCAGCAGGCGGTAATACGGCGTCAGCAGCCAGTGGCCGGTGGACCGGCCCACAAACAAGATGTCGTTGATCTCGCACAGCGTCTGCGCCTCGGCGTCGTCCATCCAGGGCGTGTTGCCGCGGTTGAGGTCGAACGCGCACCAGCCGAGCTGATCGGCCGGCGGCTGGTAGCCCAGGGCCAGCGCCTGCGGCCACAGCGGCGTGCCGGGATAGGGCATATACACGCACACCGAGCCGCGCACTTTCTCCGACAGCGCGCACACGCGCTCGATCAGGTCCAGCGTCACCTGGGTGTCGGCCGGCGTCTCCCCCGGCAGGCCGATGATGAAGGACAGGTTGGCCTCCACGTTGGGCGCGCCGTGGACCAGGTTCTTCACGCCCCATTCGATCTGCCAGGCCTTCTGATCCTTGTGGATGTTGTCCAGCACGGCCTGCGAGCCGGATTCCGCGCCGATGTTGACCCACTGGCAGCCGGTGGCGCGCATCCAGGCCACAAACTCCTCGGTGAGCAGTTGCACGCGCACCTGGCCGCTCCACGGCATCCCGACCTTTTCCACCAGCCGCTGCATGGGCTTGATGCGGCCGAAAAGATAATCGTCCGCGTAATCCACGGCGTCGATCTGGTAATGGTCTTTGAGCCATTGCACCTGGTCCAGGATGAAGGCATCCGAGTGCTGGCGCCAGGTGCGCTTCATGACCACTTCGTTGTAGCAGAAGCCGCACCGGAACGGGCAGCCGCGCGAGATGTAAATGGGGATGGCGCGCCGGTACGGGCCGCTGGGGATTAAATAGCGCTCGCCGGCCACTTTCTCCCAGCGCGGGCGAAAGCGGTCCAGGTCCTGGATGAAGGGCCGCTCCTGGTGAAACTGCGGCCGGCCGTGCTCATCCTTGTACGCCAGGCCGGGCACGCTCTGCCACAGAGGCAGCTGGTCGCCGGCCAGCATGCGCGCCAGCTCCTGCGCCGTCTCTTCGCCCTCGTTCACCACCACGAAGTCCACGTACGCTTCTTTGAGTACCTCCAGCGGCATGATGGTGGCGTGCACGCCGCCCCAGACCACCGGGATGCCCAGGGCCTTGACGCGTTGGGAGGCTTCAATGGTCGGGCGCAGCTGCGGGCCGGTGATGGTGCTGAACCCGACAAAAAGGGGCCGGGCCTCGGCCACCTGCCGCACAAAGTCTTCCACAAAACCTTCGGTTTCGTGGAAGAGGCGGGTGCTGAAGCCGGCCTGCTCCAGCGCGTCGGCCACGTACATGATGCCGAAGGGCGGATAGAGATCGCGGTGGTTGCGGAAGTTGATCAGGAAGACCGTCCGGTTATCCATATTACCGCCTTCTGCGATCGCTGGTTTCTGCCACGAATTACAGGCAGGTGCTTGACTTCACCAACTGTCCGCCCTCTCTGAAACGCCCACGCCGCCCATTCGTGCCATTCGTGCCATTCGTGTAATTCGTGGCTAGTCTTCAATGGCCACCCGGAACCCGGTCCCTTGCGCGCGATAGTGGCGGCTGGGGGTGGTGACGCTGCCCGCGCTGCGGACGTAGAGCTTGGTGTGGTGGATGCTGTAGCCCCACGAGCCGCCTTTGACCACGTGATACTCCGGCTGGGCCGGGTGGTAGAGCGAGCGCGTCCACTCCCAGATGTTGCCGCTCATATCTACGCACCCGAAGGGCGAGACGTTGTGCGGTTTGACACCCACCGGCCAGGGATACCCGTTGCGCCAGTACCAGCCCGCCCGCGCCCACTCGCGCCGCGCGCCGACCACTAAAGAAAAGAGATAGGTCTCCGGCCCCACCGGAAAACGCCGCTGCCATTGCAGTTCGGGCCGCGGGGTCAGCTCACCCCACGGGTAGGTCCGGCCGTCCAGGCCGCGCGCCGCTTTTTCCCACTGCTCTTCGGTCGGCAAGGTGCAGAGCTGGCCCAGGTGTTGGGACAGCCACGTGCAGTATGCGAACGCGTCGGCGTGTGAGACCTCCACCACCGGCCAAGCGGCATGCGCGGCTGGATACTCAGACACAGGCGCATAGACGCGCTGCCAGCGGGCGCGCCAGCCGGGCCGCACCGCGTACCAGCGGCCGGCCCATTCATATCCGGTGTCGTCCAGGAAAGCCCGCCAGTCGGCGTTGGTCACCGGCCGGCGCGCGATCCAAAACCCAGGGAGCTCCAAGACCTGGCGCGGCCGCAGCGGCCGGCATTGCGCCAGGCGTTCGTAGCACGCTTCCGGCCCATAAATAAACGGGCCGGCCGGGATGTGGGCAAATACCGACGATGGAAGCACCACAGGCCGCATTCCAAGGGTCAAAACCCGCCGACCGGGTTTATTCTCGGCGGGCGGCCAGCAAGAGCAGCGCTCCCAGCCCGAGGCCGGCTCCGAAGCTCAGCCCGGCTGCGCGCCCGGTGATGGAGAGCGCACGTTCTGAGCGGCGGAAGCCCACCAGCCCGAACGCGCCGCCGGCCGCGCTTAATCCCGCCGCCGCGGCGGCCCACCCCCGTTGGCCGCGCTCGGCCAGCACCAGGCTCGCCGCCGCGCCGAGCGGCGCCAGGCCGGCCCATTTACGCGCCGGCTGGGCGCCGGCCGCAATCTGCAGATCGCCCAGCCAGCGGGCCGCGGCCGAGAGATGATGCGTGTGGCCCTCGGCCGGCGCCGGGTCAAAACGCGCCAAGGGATCCAGACCGCGCGTGTTGGCGAGATGCCAGGCGGCGGCCAGGCCGGCCAGCGCCGCCAGCCGCAGCGCGCGGTTTTCCAGGGTCAGCGCCGCCGCCGCGAGCGGCACCGCCCAATCCAGGTTGAAGCCCTTAAAGGTTTCAATCCGCAGATGGTAGTCCGCGCCGCTGGTCACGGCCGCCAATTCGGCGGCCGCGGCGGCCAGGCCCGCGCTGCCGGCCAGCCAGCCGGCCGGGCCATCCCGGCGGGCGGCGTGCAAAGCGGCGGCTGGGGCCGCGGCGGCGGCGGCCAGCGCCAGCAGTTTGGGCGCGTAGGAGGGCGGATACTGTTCTTCCAGCGCGTTGCGCGGCGCTTCGAGGTACGGCAAGGCGGCGGCGCCGGCCGCGGCCGCCACCGTCAGCGGCACGCCGATCACATCCGGCAGGTCGAGCGCGGCGCTTAGGCCGCCGGCCGCCACGCCGGCCGAGGTCAGGCCGGCCAGCGCCAGGGTGGCGCGGCTGGGGGCCGGCACCGGCGGCGGCATGGCCGGCTCGGCGCAGACCACGAAGCCGGCGTGTTCCAGCGCTTCTTTGATGTGCGCCACGTAGTGCAAAAACTCCAGCGGCGCCGTGGCGTGCAGCACGCGGAAGGCGTTTACGTAGCACAGTCGGAGGCCGCGCTCGCGGGCCAGGTGCGCCCAGAGATGCGCGGCCGCGTGCAGGTCCAGCGGCACCATCTCGGCCGGCGTCAGGCGGTGCGCCAGAACCACGTGCGGGGCGCGGCGCTTGGCCACAAACCAATCGCCCTTTTGATGGCGGGATTCCGCGAAGTAGGCCAGCGTCAGGCCCTCGCGCGTCAGCGCCGCCAGGGTGGCGTCCAGGTGCATCTCGTGGCCCAGGATCAGATCGCCGTCAAAGGCCACCAGCCGGCCGAAGACCGCGGCCTGGGCCAGCGTCAGATCGATCAGCCGGTCCTCCGGCCAGGCGTAGCTCACCGGGCGCGGCAGACAGTGCAGGCCGGCCTGTTGAATGCGCTGCGCCAGCGCGGCATCGAACCCCAGGCCGATCTCGCCCACGGTGGATAGGTCGCCGGCGAAGGCCAACGTGTTGGCGCCTACGGTGCGCGCCTCGGTTTGCGGCAGGCGCGCCGCCAGCTCCGCGGCCAGGGCGGCCGCTAAGGCGGCGTCGCCATAGAGATAATTCCAATGGCCGATCGGGGCCGCGGCCCGGATGGGCCGGGCCGGCGCGCGGGGGATGAGCGCGCCGGTGGCGCGCAGACGGTTCAGGGTGAGTTCGGGAAGCGAGGCGTGCGTGGCGCCGTGGTGGGCCAGCTCGTGGAGCACATCGTCCAGCGGGCGGGCGGCGCGCACCGCGATGGCGGCAGTGTCGTCAAGATCGACGGCCAGAGCCACGCGGTTGTGGCGCGGCTCCCACGCCGCGCGCCGGCGCAGGAATTGGCCGCTGGCGGCCGCGCCGGCGCCGGTCAGGGCCAGGGAAAGCAACCGGGTGAAATTCACGCCAGGACCTCGTTCACTTTAGGCCAGAGGGAGACGCGCTACGCAGGACACCATGAAAGGTAACGGGAAACGATTACCGGGAAGCGCGGGCCGGCCTGGAGCAGTGCCGTCGCGCTGGCCACGTTAGTGGCTGCTAAAAGTGACTTGTTTCAGGTCGTCGTGCTTGGTCAGCTCGGGCTTCTCATACATGGCGGTTCTCCTTGAAGGGTGGGTGGTGTGACCGCTTAGCCGGCGTCCGGTAACGCGTCTCCCTCTGGCGGAAAGCGACTACGTGATCCGGACTAGGTTAGTCAAATTTTAGCGTAAAGCCGGCGACTTTCACTTATTGCGACCAATCGCATTAGCGCGGTCGAGCAGCAGGCGGCCGGTATCGGTCCGGCCGACGCGCAGGGCGGTGGCCCAGACGCGCGCCCACTCGGCTGGCGTGCTCGCCCAGCTCGCGGCCTCGGCCCGGTCGCTTAGCCCGCGCCGGACGCGCTCCGCCACGGTTACCAGCGGTTTCTGCTGGGTCCGGCGCCAGAGCGCGGCCAGGTCCAGGGCCGCCGCGCGCCGGCGCAGATGAGCGGGGGTGGCCGCCGCCAAGACCGGCAGAGCCTCGGCCACGGGCGCGTCCAGCAGCCGGCCGGCCAGGCTGAGTGCGGCCAGCGCGTACGGGGCGGCGCCGCGCTCGCGGGCGCGGCGCGTAAACGTCTCCCAATCGAGGCCGGCCGCGCTGACCACCTGCAAATCCAGCAGCTGCACCATGGCCGGCGCGCCGGCGATGACGTGAAAGCAGAAGTGAACGCACAGGTGCAGCAGCAGGTCCTCGCGCGCCAGCACCCGCGCCGGCTGGCCGGCCAGCGTCACCGCCGCCGCGCGCTCGCGCACGCCGGGCGTGATGTCCACGCGCAGCCCGAACCAGGCCTCGGTCAGCGAGGTGTGCGGCTCCACCATGCGCTCCGCGTCGCCGGAAAGATACGGGTTGGGCGTGCCGGCTGGCGCCGCCGCGCGCTGGTAGGTGCTGGTGTGCTTCACCACGCCGGGGCCGGTTTCCGGTGATTTGTGCTTGCCGCCGTAGCCCAGCGCCCGCAGCACCGCCTCCGCCGCCGGCAGTTCCGCGGGCTCAAAGAGCAAGTCGATGTCGTTCATCGGCCGCAGGGCCGGCGCCGGATACACCAGCGCGGCCAGGTGCGCGCCCTTCAGGACGATGGGCCGCAGGTTGCTTTGCGCGGCGGCCTGCAGCACCTCGGCCAGCTGCGTGTAGAGGCCGGCCGCGCGCTGGGCCTGCGCCTGATACGTCAGGCTGAGCTTGGCGGCGGCGCGGGCCGGCACCGCCGCGCCCCAGGCGGTCAGCCGCTGGTGCAGCGCCGGCGCGAGGCCCAGCACCATGGCGCGCACGGCCAGCCGGTCGAAGTCGGCGCCGGCGGCCGCGGCCAGCCAGCGCTCCGGGGTCTGCTCCCGGCGCAGCGCGTCGAACAGCAGCTGGGTTTCCGCGCCGGCCGTCCGGTTCATGTTTCCGCGCCGGCCTCATCCGCCGAGAGCGCGGAGTGGGGCGTGAGCCGCAGTTCTTCGTGATACGAGCGCTCGGTGTTGACGTCCCACACATCATGGCGCTCGCCGGCCAGGTTGCGGACCGCCAGCATGGCCGTCAGCATCGAGTGATCCTGATTGTTGTATTTGTGCAGGCCGTTGCGGCCGATGGTTTGCAGATTCTCAAAGCCGGCCAGGTACGCTTTGAGGGTCTCCAGATAGCGGGCGTAGGTGCTGTTGTAGACCGGGTAGGCCTTGGGCTGGCGGATCACCAGGCCGTCGAAGACATCGGCCGGCTGAACCAGCCCAATCTGCGCCAGCTCACGCTGGCCCAGCGCGATCAGGTCGCGGTCCGCCATCGTCCAGAGCGCGTCGCCCTCGTTCACAAAATACTCCAGGCCGAGCGAGGTGGTGGCGGGGTCCGGCACCATCTCCGGGCTCCAGTTCTTGAAGTTCTGCACCCGGCCCACATGCACCTCGGGCGAGTGAATGTAAATCCAGTTGTCGGGGAAGAGTTCGGGCTGGCGGACCAGCAGGATCACGGTCAGGAAATCCCGGTAGGTCAAGCCGCGCGCGGCGGCCAACACCGCCGGCGGGGCCGGCGGATCAAGCTTGAGGATCAGCTCGGACAGCGGCATGGATGAAATGACGTGCGCGGCCTCGAAGACGCGCGTCTGCGCGTCCTGGCGCGCCGTCACATCCAGCACCCGGCCGCCGGCGTGCCGCACCGTCAGGGCCTGGGTGTTCAGATGGACCTGCCCGCCGCTGGCGCTCACGCGGTCCGCGGCGGCGCGCCACATCTGGCCGGGG
>JAGOBN010000230.1 GCA_017999235.1 Anaerolineales bacterium
ACCGAGGTAAATGAAGCGGCCCCCACCACCATCACCTGGTCCAAGCCTGGTCGAACAACATAATACGCATCACCGGTCGGCGTCCGATCGCCAATGGAGAGAGTCAGCGGCTCGCCGTCAGTCACCGCGATATCGATCGTGTAGGTCGGGCTGAGCACCCCATACGCCGCCAGGGCTTGGGTGGGGGTAAACGCCGATTGATACGTCAAGTAAGCCAGGGTGCCGGCGTAGGAGGCGGCGGCCAGCTGGTCCGCGGGCAGGGCGGCCGGCTCCGAGACGGTCCAGGCGGCGGCCGGATCGGTGCGGCCGAAGACCGTGCGCCGCCCGCCGGCCCGGTCTTCAATCTGGATGCTCAGGATTTTGTCCGCCGTCAACGTCCCCCACAGGCTGCCCGTGGTCGAAACCCCAGGCGTGGGGGTCGCGTTGGCTTTGGCCTCGTCCGCCGGGCGCTGGACAAAGACCGCGTAGAGCAGTAAAGCGGCGAAAACGCCGACCAGAATCAAGGTGGTATTGCGGTTCATGCCTGTTTCAAGACGAGGCGCCGCGCACGCGCGTGGCCTCGGATAATTTGTACAATGTTAGCTGTGCCGGCGCCGCAGGAACCAGACCACCCCGCCCAGTCCCAGGACCAGGGCCGGCATGATCACCACCGTCACCAGGAAGATCGTGTTCACGGTCAGCGCGTCCAGCGTCCGCAGAGTGCGCGTGGTGGGCGTCTTGGGCGTCAGGTTGATCAAGGCCTCATCGCGCGTGGCCCAATTCATGGCCGCCACAAAGAGGTCAACATTGGCCGTGCCTTGCGTGAACGCGTTGCGCGCGAAGTCCGAGTCGCCAAAGACCACCAGCCGCAGTTTGCGCGTTGAATCTTCGGCCGTCACCGCCAGCGTCAGCGGGCCGGCTGCGTCCTCCGGCCCGGCCGCCGGCTGGGTCTGGCCCGAGAGCGCCTCCAGGTCCGTCTCGCCCCAGGCGCTCGAATCGCTCTGGATCACCGGCGTGAAGGTCACCCCGGCCACCGTCGTGGTGGTGGAGAGCGTGCGCGCGAGCGGGAACACCACCGCCTGGCCGGCCAGGTTCTCGGTGAGCGTGGACGGCGGATGGCTCACGTAGACCGGCCACAGCGGGTTCTGGCCGTTGGTGGTGTTGGCGCCGTTGATCAGGTCGACCGTGGTGTCATCGCGCACTTCCAGCCCCCAGGCCGTGCGCAGGTAGTCCACCAGTGGATCAGGCCCGGCCGCCGGCGCCGCGCCGCTGGCCTGATTCTGAACGCTCGGGTCCAGCAGCACCACCAGGGCCACATTCTGATTCTGGGCCAGGAAGGCGCTCAACGCCTGGACGGCCGGCTCGGCCAGCGGGATTTGCGGGCCGGCGATCACGATGGCGCGCGCGTCGGCCGGGATGGTGCCGGTCACTTGCAGGTTGAGCGGCTGGATCACGTAGTTCTGGCGCTGCAGCACCTCGACAGCCTGCGACAGCCCGTTTTCGCCGGTGTCATTCGGATCCGCCTCGCCTTGCCCGGTGAGGAAGTACAGGGTCCGGTTGGTGGGCTGGACCACGCGCAGCAGCGCCGCAGTCAGCTCCGTCTCGGTCACCAGGCTGATCTCCTGCCGCTGGGTGCCGGCCTCCAGGAAGAGCACGCCATCCTGGGTCAGGTTGTACTGGCGGGCGCGCACCGGGTCGGCATACGGGTCCACAAACTCGTACGAGAACTGCTCGGGCGCGGCCTGGCGGTAACGATCCAGCAGCTCCCGCGCGGAGCCGCGCTGGGAGGCGGTCTGGTCGGAATAGAACCCGACCGCTTTGACCGGCTCCGGCAGTTTCTGGAGCGTTTCCACGGTCTCCGCGGCCAAGGTGTTCACCTGGCCTTCGCTCAGGTCCCAGCGCAGCGCGGCGCGCGAGACCAAATAGTTCACCAGCACCACGATCCCGATGAAGGCCAGCGCCATCACCACGGCATTGGCGCCGTAGCGGGCCTGGCGCTGGCCCGCCCACTGGGTGACCGCGCCGGGGCTCAGAAAGATCGCGATGACAAAGCCCAGCAGACCCGCCACCAGCGCCACCTGGACCACGGTGTTGAACTGCCGGTAAATCAGGGCGGCGATGGCCGCCGCCACCAGCCCGAGCAGGCCGAGGCCGGCCGCCCAGGGCGCAAATTGCTTGTAAGCCGTAGACTGCATGATTACCGCCACCTCCGCGACTCGATCACGCGCGTGGTCAAGAACAGGAACAGCGCCGCCGTCGAGACGAAGTAGACCACGTCGGCCAGGTCCACGACGCCGGCGTAGAAGTTGTTATAGAAGTGGCCGGACAGATCGATGTAGTTGACCACATCCGCCACTGCGCCGGTCTGATTCTGGAACAGGAAGCCGAGCAGCCACAACACCAGCGCCACGCCCATGGTGGCGAAGAAGGCCGCGATCTGGTTGGCGAACAGGCTGGACGTGAAGACGCCGATGGCCAGCAGCGCCGCCGTCATCAGCAGAAAGCCGGCGTAGGCGGCCAGAATCGCGCCGCGGTCCAGCCCCGGCGTGGTGTAGGCGTTGACGATGATGAAGTAGAAGATGGTGAAGAACACCATCAGGGCCATGAAGGCGAAGGCCGCCAGCCACTTGCCGAGCACCAGCTCCCACTCGCGCAGCGGCGCCGTCAGCAGCAGTTCCATCGTGCCGATGCGCTGTTCCTCCGCCAGCAGGCGCATGGTGACGCCGGGCGACAGGAAGAGCAGCAGGGTGACAAACGGCCCAAACACCCACTGCACCACCTGGGGGCCGCCGCCGAACAGCACGCTGCTGGCCAGTTGGCCGTAGAAGATGATGCCCAGGACGATCAGGAAGACGAAGGCCACCACATAGGCGGCCGGCGACACAAAGTACTGGTTGAATTCGCGTTTGGCGATAGTCCAGATATTCCGCATGATGGCTCAGGCCTCCGCCGCTTCGGCCGCTTCCGCGGCCTGGGCCTGCTCGCTCTTGGTCAGTTCAATGAAGATCTGCTCCAGCGTGGCTTTATCCCGGTGCAGTTCCAGCAGCGGCCAGCCGCCGGCCACCACGGTCTGCGCGATGCGCGCGCGGTTGTCCGCGCCGGGCGCGGTCTCGATCTCATAGTGGCCGTCCGTGCCGCGCACTTCGGTGACCCCGGCCACCTGGCGCAGCGCCTCCGGCAGGCCGGCGCCGTCGCCCTCCACCTGCAGGTGCAGCCGCCCGCTGCCCGCGATCTGCGCGCTCAAGCGTTCCGGCGTGTCCTCGGCCACGATCCGGCCGCCGGCGATGATGATGACCCGGTCGCACAATTCCTGCGCGTGCGTCAGGATGTGCGTGGACAGCATCACCGTCTGGGTCTGGCCGATGGTGCGGATCAGCTTCTTGACCTCGATCTGCTCCTGCGGGTCGAAGCCATCCATCGGCTCGTCCATGATCAGGACTTCCGGCTGGTGCAGCAGCGCCTGGCCCAAGCCCACGCGCTGGCGCAAGCCCTTAGACAAGTTGCCGATGTAGGACTCGGCGCGCTGATCGATGCGCACCTGCTCCATGACCTCGTCCACGCGGTCCTGCCGGTTGGGGATCTGGCGCAGCTCGGCCATGAAATCCAGATACTGCACCACCGTCATCTCCGGATAGAGCGGCACGTTTTCGGGCAGATAGCCCACGCGCCGGCGCACTTCCAGCGACTCGGTCAGCAGATCAAAGCCGGCCACCCGGCCCCGGCCTTCCGACGGGGGCATATAGCCGGTCAGGATCCGCATCGTGGTGGTCTTGCCGGCTCCATTGGGGCCCAGGAACCCGACGATCTCGCCCTTGTTGGCGTGAAACGTCAGGTTGCTGATGGCGGTGCGTTCACCATAGCGCTTGGTTAAACCTTCAATTTGGATCATTGCCCTGCCTCACGGACGAGCCCTGGACAACAAAAAGCACGCAGTGGCGCAAGGGACACTGGGTGCTCCGAGGGCCGTACCTAAAATGTTGGTCGTCGGAAACTATACAACGGTTACGAATGTCAAGTCAAGTTCTACTTATTAGCTCTTAATGGTGCCGGACGCCGGCCGGCGCCGGCCCCAGGAGCCGGGTTGACCCCCTATCCGGGGGAGGCGCCGGGTCAACTATATGGGGCATTGACGCGCGCCGGACGTCCCGCGCCGGCCGGATTTGACACACTCTCGCCCCGACGGGTAAAATCGGCTACCGCGCCCAAAGTTCAGGGCGCGTTTTGCGCCCCTGACTGCTTTGTAACCCGCGCCGGCCGCATCCGCCGGCGTTGATCATAACCCTTAGTGATGAAGGAGAGCTTGCATGGGAGATCTCACGACGTTTGAGCAAATCGCCATTTACGCCACGCTGGGCATTTCCGTCCTGGGTTTGGCGTATGCGGTTTTTCTGCGCGCGCAGATTCTGCGGGAGGATAAAGGCACCGCCAAAATGCAGGAGATCTGGGGCTGGATTAAGGAAGGCGCCAACGCCTACCTGGGCCGGCAGCTGGGCGCCATCCTGCCGCTCATCGGCGTGCTGACCGTGGCCCTGTTCTTCTCGGTCTATATCGTCCCGCCCACCAGCGAAGCGGTGGAGCACTTTGACAAATTGGGCATCACCGACCCCGCCCAGGTGACGTTGATCATCGCCTTCGCGCGCGCTATCGCCTTTGTGATGGGCGCCGGCTTCTCGCTGACCGTCGGCCAGATCGGCATGCGGATGGCGGTGGAGGCCAACGTGCGCGTGGCCGCCGAGAGCCGCAAGAGCTTCGCGGGCGCCATGCGCATCGCCTACCGCGCCGGCACCATCACCGGCATGCTCACCGACGGCCTGGGCCTGTTCGGCGGCACCATCATCTTCATTATCCTGGGCAAGGCCGCGCCGGATGCCCTGCTGGGCTTCGGCTTCGGCGGCACCCTGCTGGCGCTGTTCATGCGCGTGGGCGGCGGCATCTACACCAAGGCCGCCGACGTGGGCGCGGACCTGGTGGGCAAGGTGGAGCAGGGCCTGGAAGAGGATGACCCGCGCAACGCGGCCGTGATCGCCGACCTGGTGGGCGATAACGTCGGCGACTGCGCCGGCATGGCCGCCGACATCTTTGAGAGCTACGAGGTCACCATCGTCTCCGGCCTGATCCTGGGTCTGGCCCTCACCGCCCTGACCGGCCACAACGAGTGGTTCGTCTTCCCGCTGGTGGTGCGCGGCATCGGCGTGTTGTCCTCCATGATCAGCACCTATTTGGTGAAGACGCCCGAGAAGGAACAGGGCGGCGACGCCATGAAGGCCATCTCGCAGGGCTTCCTGTACGCGGCCGGCATGTCGGTAGTGATGTTCGCGGCCGCCGGCTGGTACTACATGAGCGTCATCGCCGGCCAAACCACGCTGGGCGAGATCCCGGGCGGCTGGCTGCGCCCGGTGCTGGCCGTGGTGGCCGGCGTGGTCCTGGCGATCTTGATCGAGCGCGTCACCGAGTACTTCACCGGCACGGACGGCGCCCCGGTCAAGGACATCGTCAAATCCATGCGCGGCGGGCCGGCCACCACCATCCTCTCCGGCATGGTGCAGGGCAAGGAGAGCGCGGTGTGGTCCGTGATCACCATCGCCGGCACGATCTTCGTCTCCATCCTGATCTTCACCGTCGGCTTTGATTACGCGCCGCTGGTGGCCAAGACCGGCCTGGCCCAGCCCGTCCTGCAAACCGCCTTTGTGCTCTACGGCGTGGCCATGACCGGCATCGGCATGCTGACCCTGACCGGCAACAACGTGGCCATGGACTCCTTCGGCCCGATCTCGGACAACGCCAACGGCATCGGCGAGATGGCGGCCCTGGACGAGAAGGCGCGCCGGATCATGACCGACCTGGACGCGGTGGGCAACACCACCAAGGCCATCACCAAGGGCGTGGCCATCGGCTCGGCCGTGATCGCGGCCGTGGCCCTGTTCGCGTCCTTCATCACCGACGTTTCCAAGGTGGACCCGCTGGCCCTGGCCAACGGCATCCGCGTCTCCGTGCCGGAGGTCTTCATCGGCATGCTGCTGGGCGGCGCGCTGCCGTGGATGTTCTCGTCGTTGACCATCAACGCCGTGAACCGCGCCGCCGGCCTGATCGTGGACGAGGTCCGCAAGCAGTTCCGCAACGGCGTGCTGGAGCCCAAGGGCTCGCCCAAGCATAAGGAACCGGACTACAAGAAAGCCGTCGCCATCTCCACCGAGGCGGCCCAGAGAGAACTGGTCTCCCTGGCCCTGCTGGCGGTGATCCCGCCCATCCTGGTGGGTCTGTTCCTGGGCGTGGAGGCGCTGGGCGGCTTCCTGGCCGGCATTATCCTCTCCGGCCAGCTGCTGGCGGTGTACATGAGCAACGCCGGCGGCGCCTGGGATAACGCCAAGAAGGTCGTCGAGGACGAACCCCGCGATCCCGCCAAGAACTCGGGCAAGCACTCCGAGCGCCATAAGGCGGCCGTGGTCGGCGACACCGTCGGCGACCCGCTCAAGGATACGGCCGGCCCGGCCCTCAACCCGATGATCAAGGTAGTCAACCTGGTCTCGGTCATCATCGCCCCGATCGTGGTGACGTTCAAGGAAATCACCATCAGCACCGTGATCGCCGGCGTCGTCCTGCTGGGCGCGCTGATCTGGGCGGTCATGCGCAGCAAGGGCGGCAGCTCGACGGAACTGATCTAGCCGTTCACCGCCTCCGCGGTTGACCAAACGGGATCGGCCGAGCGCC
>JAGOBN010000231.1 GCA_017999235.1 Anaerolineales bacterium
GCCCACCTGCACGCGCGCCGCTTCCTGATCGATCCCCCCCCGTAGCCCCGGCTACAGCGGAATATTGCCGTGCTTTTTCTGCGGATTGCTGTCGCGCTTGTTTTCCAGCATCTCTAGGCCGTTAATCAGCCGGGCGCGCGTGGTGTGCGGCTCGATCACATCGTCGATATAGCCGCGCGCCGCCGCCACATACGGGTTGGCGAACTTCTCCCGGTATTCCTTCACCAGTTCGGCCTTGCGCGCCACCGGGTCCGCCGCCTCGGCCAATTCCTTGCGGAAAATGATATTCACCGCCCCGTCCGGACCCATCACGGCGATCTCGGCCGTGGGCCAGGCCAGGTTCAGGTCGCCGCGGATGTGCTTGGAACTCATCACATCGTACGCGCCGCCATACGCTTTGCGCGTGATGACCGTGAGCTTGGGGACCGTGGCCTCGCAGTAGGCGTAGAGCAGTTTGGCCCCGGAGCGGATGATGCCGGCGTGCTCCTGTTTGACGCCGGGCAGGAAGCCGGGGACATCCTCAAACGTGACAATCGGCACGTTGAAGCAATCACAGAAGCGGATGAAGCGCGCGGCCTTCTCCGAAGCGTCGATATCCAGCACGCCGGCCAGCACCGCCGGCTGGTTGGCCACCACCCCCACACTGTGCCCGCCCAGCCGCGCAAACCCCACCACGATGTTCATGGCATAGTGCTCGTGGATTTCAAAGAATTCGCCGTTGTCCACGATCAGGCGGATGGCGTCCTTGATATCGTAGGGCTTGTTGGGGTTGTCCGGCACCAGGGTATCCAGGGCGGCCTCGGTGCGGAGCGGATCGTCGCTGGTCTTGACGAAGGGCGGGTCCTCCATGTTGTTTTGCGGCAGATACGAGAGCAGTTTGCGGATCATATACAGACAGTCCGCCTCGCTGGGCGCCACCAGGTGGCAGACGCCGGAGGTGGCGCTGTGGACGCTGGCGCCGCCCAGGCCCTCAAAGGACACCTCCTCATGCGTCACGCTCTTCACCACATCCGGGCCGGTGACGAACATATACGAGGTATCTTTGACCATGAAAATGAAATCGGTCAGCGCCGGCGAATACACCGCCCCGCCCGCGCACGGCCCCATGATGGCCGAGATCTGCGGCACCACGCCGGAGGCCAGGGTGTTGCGCAGGAAGATATCGGCGTAGCCGCCCAGCGACACCACGCCCTCCTGAATCCGCGCTCCGCCCGAGTCGTTCAAGCCGATCACGGGCGCGCCCACCTTGATGGCCAGGTCCATTAATTTGCAGACCTTCTCCGCGTGGACCTCGCCCAGCGAGCCACCAAAGACCGTGAAATCCTGGGAAAAGATGTAGACCAGCCGGCCTTCCACCGTCCCCCAGCCGGTCACCACCGAGTCCGCCAGGTAGTGCTGCTTGTCCAGGCCGAAATCGGCGGTGCGATGGGTGACAAAGGGATCCAGCTCACGGAAGGAGCCTTTGTCCAAAAACAAATCCAGGCGCTCGCGCGCCGTCAGCTTGCCGCGCTTGTGCTGCGCGTCGATACGCTCCGGGCCGCCGCCCTGCTGAGCCTGCTCTTTGAGATCACGCAAGTGCTGGATTTTCGGATCAAGGGACATACGGCACTCCAAAGGGTGAGGCGGGAGGGGTGAAGGCAAATAGCCTCTAACGTTTACCCAGCGACGGGCGCGCCGGCCACACGGCGTACACGACAAAAGCCAGGCTGAGCGCATCCACGGCCAGCGCCCAAACCAGCGTGGTCTGGACATGGCTGGCCGGGGCCTGAACCAGCCGCTCGAACCAACTGCAGGCGAGGTAGGCGCCGAACACGATCCCGGCGCCGGCGCGCGCGCCCGGCCACCGCCGCCAGACCGCCAGGGCCGCGCCGGCCAGCGCCGCCGCCCAGACCGCGCCCCGCCCGATCAAATAGGCCGGCGGCACCGCCAGGGGCAGGGTCGCCAAAAACGGCCGTGTCTCCCAGGCGCTCCACGCCCCAACGGCATTAAACACCGCCAGGCCGGCCAGCCACAGACACAGCCCGCCCAGCGCGCGGCGCCGCATCTAGAGGCTCAGGACCAGCTTGCCCAGCGGCGCGCCCTGCTCCAAGCGCTCGTGGGCGGCGCGCACCTCGGCCAGCGGCCGGACCGAATCGATCACGGGCTTCAGCCGGCCGGCGAACACCAACCCCATGACCGTGGCATATTCGGCGCGCGTGCTCATGGTGGACCCGATCAGGCTGATCTGCCGGCCAAACAGGTAACGGTTGTCGAACTCGAACTTCGGGCCGCTGGTGTTGCCCACCGTCAGCACCCGCCCGCCCTTCCGCACGGCGCGCAGGCTGGTCATCAGCGTGGCGGCGCCGACGTTATCCACCACCACGTCCACGCCGCGCCGGCCGGTGAGCTTGAAGACTTCCTTGCCCCACTCCACCTGGCTGCGGTCAATCAGCACGTCCGCGCCCAGGGATTGCGCCACCGCCAGTTTGGCGGCGTCGGAGCCGACCACATAGACCGTGGCGCCGGCCAGCTTGGCGATCTGAATGGAGGCCGTATTGACGCCGCCGGCCGCGCCCACCACCAGCACGCTCTCGCCGGCGCGCAGGCCGCCGCGCGTCATCAGCGAGTGCCAGGCGGTCTGGTAAACCAGGCCGGCGGCCGCCGCCTGCTCAAACGGGACCTGCGCCGGAACCCGCACCAATTGGCGCGCCGGCACCACCACCCGTTCAGCGGCCAGGCCCGGCGCCGTCTCCCCCGCCAGATGCCAGGCTTCACACAGATTATCCTGGCCGGCGACGCAGGCCGGGCAGACGCCGCAGCCCAGGTTGGCGTTGATGGCCACCCGGTCGCCCGGCTGCCACTCGCGCACCTGCGCGCCCACCGCCGCCACTTCGCCGGCCGCGTCCGAGCCGGTGAGGTGCGGCAGCGCCAGCTTCAGGCCCGGCCAGCCATCCCGCACCCACTTATCCAGCCGGTTGAGGGCCGCCGCTTTGACCGCCACCAGGACTTCTCCCGGCCCCGGCCCCGGCACAGGCTCGGGCAGCTCGCCGCACTGCATGACCTCTGGCCCGCCATGTTGCTGAAAAATCGCCGCCCGCATTGCTGCCTCTTTCCAAGAAACCGGGTGTAACCGAAGTTCTCAACGCGACCGGATCAACTGAGTTTAGCCACACCCGTCACACAAGGCGCCGCGTCACGCCCGCCATCCTGCGCCGCTGACGGCGCCCAACCGTCAACCCTTCCGCGCTAAGGCATAGAGCAAAGCCCCGCCCAGACCATTATCCGCTATCTCCCGGACCACCAGCCGATCAGCCCAAGCCTCCGATATCAGCGCCGCGAACGGACTTAACTGATAAAAGGTTCCCAGCCGTTCCAATTCCAGGCCGGCCTGCCGCACCATGGTCGCGAGGCTGGCCGGCCCGAATGTCTGGATATGCTGCTCCCCGGCCATCCGTGGAACCCGGCCGCTGTGATCGGCCGCCCACTCCCACACCGGCCAGAGACTGGGGAAGGCATAATTGGGCGTGGTCAAAAACAACCCGCCGCCCGGCCGCAGAACCCGCCTAATCTCGCGCAGCACCGCGAGCGGCGCGGCGAGATGCTCGAGCACTTCCACCAAGAGTACCATGTCAACGCTGGCGGCCGCCAAGGGCAGCGCCGCGCCAAAAGCGCGCGCGAAACGGCAAGCGGTACCTCGGCTTAAGCCCAGACAAAACTGGAGCGCTGGCATCGCCACATCCAACCCCACCGCCAAGCGCGCGGTCCGGCCACGCTCAAAAATCAAGTTGCCAGAACCGCATCCCACCTCGACCACCAGTCCGTCGCATGGCTCTGGCAGTATCTGACGCAGCGCCGTTATCTTATTCCGATGCCAAAACCGCTGCAGTCGGGGGCCGCGCCGCAGGGCTTGATACTGGTAGTCGCCGGGAATGGCGGCGCGGCTGGCTGGCCGGGGCGTCTTCTGAGATTCATAGGTCATCGTTTGCCAACAATCCCGGCCAGCCCCTCGCGGTCAGTCCGCGCAAACGCGTTGAGCAAACTCTTGTTGAGTTGGATCAGCGCCAGCCCCATCAGCCCGCCGCCGCCGATTACCAGCAGCCAATCCCGCACGAGCGGGGGCAGAAACTGTAAAGCCAGGAAATAAAAGACCTGGCGCAAAGGCGTATCCAAAATCAGCGGCGTGAGCAGTTTGCCGATGCCAATCCCCAATAACAACACCCCGGCCACGAAGGCCACCATCCATCCGCGGGTGGCCGCGCTCGGCTCCAACCAGCGCCAGAAGCTGGCGCGATACCATATGACGAGCGTATCAGCCAGCAGGCGCCCCAGGTGCCCCGCCCGCATGCGGCCCAACCCGCCCGTCCGATGATAGGTGACTGACACCGGACACGCGGCAATCCGATACCCGAACCTGGTCGCAGCCACGAGTAATTCCAGATCAAAGGCAAAACGACCGGAGGCCACGCGCGGCATGGAAATCTCCAGCACCGCGCGTCGGAAAAACTTGATACCGGTCTGAGTGTCGGAGAGCGAGAGGCCGAAAAGCCAGGCCACTAATCGGCGATACCCGCTGCTCAGAACACGGCGGGCGACCGGAAACTGGTTGGCCCCGGGCTGCTTAATCCCTACCACGACTTCAGCGCCCGTCGCCTCCATCTGCTCCCACAGGCGCAGCAAGTATTCCGGGGCGATCTCCAAATCCGAATCCAGGAAAGCCACGATCGCCCCGGCCGCCGACTCGAACCCGGTGATCAAGGCGGCGCCTTTACCTTCGTTGAACGAATGCCGCACCACCCGCACGGGCAAGCCCTCCCGCGCGGCGCGTTCCGCTTCTGCCCCGGTCGCATCGGTGCTGCCATCATCCACCACCACCACCTCAAAGTGGCGGCCCCGCAACGTCTCGCAGACCTGGTGCAAATGGCTGTAGAGCTGACAGCCTTCATTGTGCGCCGGCATGATTACCGAGAGGTCAGGCGCCGGCGCCTTCACACTTGACCCAAGCGGATCCGTAGACAGATAACTCACATTGGTATCCCCCACCCGGCCCATCACCGGCCGCCGCGGCAGGCCCAGGACTAATCCCCGCTGGTCTGTGGCCCCTGTGACGGTGACCGAGGTTCGCGCTGGACCTCAGCCCGCCGCCAGAACCAGCCACACATCCCCAGGCCGGTCAGCGTCAGCGCCAAGCCGGCCCAAACATCCCAGGGACGATAGCGGAATGAATACCGATGCTCGCCCGCGGGCGCTGAAACACTCAACCACGCCGCCGGCTGCAGGCCGGTGGGCCGGCCATCCACCGTGACGGACCAGCCCTCCCAAGCGTTTTCCTGCACGAAGAGCTGTCCCGGCTCGTTGGTATGACAGGTGATATCGAGATCGCCGTCCCGGCCGGCAGCCAAACACGGAAAAGTCCGCGGGCCGCTGACCACATAGGCGTAGGCGCTGTCCCGCAGACGATAAACCGGCATATCGCCAAGCAAGCCGACCTGGTCGAGATTGGTCGCCTGGGTGTCCCGGGACAACAGCAGCTGGGGCTCGGGCTGGCCACGTCCCAGCCAGAGCGCGGGATAGACCACCGGCGACAGCTTGAGCCCGTAATACAGACCCGGCTCAATCCAGAAATGGTCGCCGAAGGGGGGCGCAACCCACTCGACGCCCCGCGTGCGCACCTGGCCCAGCAGGTCATAAATCGCTCGCAGATTGTCGGTGGCCAAGAACTGGCCGCTAAACTCGAGCGCCGACCACAGCGACCCCGCGAGCGGCGGCGCTAAAACCCACGCCAGACTTATCCCAATCAACACGACGCCATTCGGCCGACCGATTAAGTTGAGCCGCGGCCAGTCTTGGCGCAGCAGCCCGTCCAGCCCATAGGCGGCCAGGCCGAGCAGCGCCGGCACGGCTAGGCCGGCCATGAGCGGCGCATGCCGGAAACCGGCCAGGACTGGAAAGAACCCCGTCAACCAACGGATCAAGTCGCCGCTCGCGATCACGAACGACATCATCATCCCCAGGCCCAGCCACGCCAGGGCGGGGATATGTTCGCGCCGCGCGTAGCGCAAAACCAGCGGCGCCAGCAAAACCGGCAGCCACCCAATGTACAGCGTATACAGTTCAGGGAAGGGCAGTTTATCTAGCGTCTCCGTGAGCAGGAAACTCCAATCTCGAATGACGAGATTGAGGGGCAGATATTCCAGCAGTTGCGCCGCGCCAAAGTCCGCATCGCCCGGCTTATCAAAGCTGGGCAGAAAGCGCAGCGCTGGAACGAGGAACACGCCCGCCAATAGCCCGGCCAAACCAACCGCCAGCGCAAACTCGCGCCAGGCGGGGCGCAGGCGCAGGTCACGGTCCAGAATGAGGACGAGAAAAGCCGGGGACCAACTCAGCAGGCTTAATTGCGCGTAACCTTGCCCGGCCACCAGCGCCAGCCCCAAAGTCAGCGCCAGCCCCACGGCTGAACGCCGGCGGCCCGTCACCGCCAGTTGGAGCGCGGCGGCCAGCGTCAGACTGCAGGCGGCCAGAGAGAGCACCATGCCGAACTGCCCAGTATGCATGCGCCCAAACAGGTGGCCCCCAGCCACGGCCAAGTCAGCGCTCCACAGCCGGGCGACGCGGCCCAACCCAAACGTTCGGGCCATCCACCACTGCGCCAACCCGGCCATTGCCAGCGCCGCAATCAACGCCAGGTTCGCGC
>JAGOBN010000232.1 GCA_017999235.1 Anaerolineales bacterium
CCAGGCCCGGCTCAAAGACGGCGCGGCAGACGGCGGCGTCGAAATCCAGGGCGTGGGGCAGGATCAGCGGATCAACCACGGCTGTTTTGGCGTGGGAGAGGGTCCAGCCCAGGTCAGTGTTGACGAAGAGCCTGCGCTGCAGCCAGCTTGTGCCAGTTTTATGATAGCCGATATGAACCAGCAAGTTGCTCATAGAAGTCCTCGATAGAGTTCCAGGTGCTTTTGTGCCGACGCCTGCCACGTGAACTGGCGGGCGCGCGCCAGGCCGCGCTGGATGAACTGCTGCCGCCAGGCGCCGTCCTCCAGCATCCGGCAAAGAGCCTCTGCCAGTTCTTCCGCATCCTGGGGAACGGCCAGCAGATGGGCCGCGTCCCCGGCAACTTCCGGCAGGGCGGTGACCGCCGAGGTGATCACCGGCGCGCCGCAGGCCATGGCCTCCAGCACGGGCATGCCAAAGCCTTCGTAGAGGGAGGGGAAGACAAAGCAGGCCGCGCCCCGATAGAGGTCGGCCAGCCGGCTATCGTTCACCACGCCGGGCGCGATGACGGCATCGGCCACGCCCAGCCGGGCGCAGCGTTCCAGCATCCGGCGCCGGTTGGCATCATCTCTGCCGGCCAGGATCAGGCGATGGGGCAGGCGGCGGCGCTGACGCAGCAGGGCGAAGGCGTCCACCAGGGTTTCCACATTCTTGCGCGGGGCGCACGGGCCGACATGCAGGATGTACGGCCCATCCAGCGGCGCAGGCGTGTTCCCTGGCCGGGGATGGAACAGTTCATGGTCGAGACCGTGGTGAATGGGCGTGATCTGCGCCGGGTTCAGATCGAACCGGCGAGCGATCTCCTGGGCGGACCAGGCAGAGACGGTGATGACATGGGCCAGCCGCTCGCCGGCCGCGGCCAGCCGCCGGCGGATGGTCTCCGCCCGCCCTTCCGGCACGCCCCAGGCCGGTTCTTCCACAGCGGCCGCGCCATGCACCGTGACCACCAACTTTTGCCGCCCCGCCTGCCAGTTTGCGGGCAGGTTGTGGTAGGGGTAGTGGATCAGCCCGCAGCGGGAGAGGCGCTGGGCCGCGGGCCGCAGCAGGCGCACATCCAGGCGGTCCAGCAGCCGGTGGCCGGGCTGGGGCGGCCGGTGATGGGCCAACCAAGCCGCCGGGGAGAGCGCCCGTCCCCGGCAGAGGATGCGCACATCGGGATCGCCAGAGCAGTCGGCGAATTGTAGAGCCAGTTGCGTCATGTAGCGAGCCACCCCGTCCATGCGCGCGTGGGGGATGCGGTCAGCGATCAGAACTTCACCCTTCATCTGAGACCTCAATAACCGAACCCTGTGCTGAAGCGTCTGCCGCGTAGATTTTGGTGTCGTACAGGTGCCGCTGCATGTGATGCGCGCTGGCGGGCGACAACGCCCAGAGGTGCGCCAGATGTTCGGCGTACTGCTGCACCAACAGTTCAACGCGCTGCGGTTGGCTCATATTAGGTGAACTATCGGTAAACGGCGGGTAGAACGTGATGCACAGTTTGCCATCCGCGCGCGGAACGGCTGTCACGGGCATGGCGCGCGCGCCGCTGGAGACCACCAGTTCAGCAAACCCCGTTTTGAAGTGACGCTTTCTGTTGTAGAAGGGGAGCGTCACCGCAACGGCGCCATAGGAGCCGTCCGGCAGGATATAGGCGATCCCGCCGGCGGTCAGCGCTTGTTGCGCATCGACCAAATCTTGCGCGCTCCTCAGCATCCTTTCCAGATCAGTCATGGCGTACCCGGCAGGCAACCGCCACCGTTTTGCATTCGCATAGACGCTTGGACCATCATACCCCCGCTGGCGCATGAAGGGGAAGATGGCTCGGTGCAAACCATAGTGGCTCAATAGCAACAGCACGCCGCGCCCGGCGCTGTGCGCCTGCTCGAACAACCCCCAGTTCTCGACCACAACATCGCGCTCGATCTCGGCCGCGCGCCATGCACCCCGCGGATTTGATCCGTAGCGCCACAGCAGCACTGTCTCTTCCAGCAGCAACTGCCGCACGGTGGGTGTGACCGGGTGGGTCGTCTCCAGCCCGGTGCGCTGCAGGAAGGTCTGCACCTGCGCGACCTGCCTGGGGAAGAACATTTGCTGCACCCGGCGGCTGCCCAATAGCCGGGCCGCCAGGGCGTAACCGGCCCGGAAAAAGAGGCCGTCCAGACCCAGGCGCGCGTTCATCTGGTACAGCCGCAGCCAGATGCGCTTGAAAGTACGTTTGAAGATGCGTTTCATTTCCCGTTACCCTCGGCCTTTCAGGAGGCGCCGCAGCCAGCCGGAAAGCGTCCTGGTCATGGATGCTTGTCGCCTACGAGGGGCGATTTCGCAGCCAGGATAGATGAAACCAAACCCATACCACCGGATCAGGGTCTGCGTCGGGCGTTCGCCGTCATCTCGCCAGCGTGCCTCGGGTACGCCGGTCACGGCATGGCGTTGGATCTGCAAGGGGCGGCCCTGCCAGGTATCGTCCAGTGCTTGTTTGGGCGGGAGGGCCTGCAGTGGATAAAAACGTGCGTTGTACTGGGCGTCCATCACCCCCAACCCCAGCGTCATCGGCGGCAGCCGAGGGTCAAAGGCGTGCTCGAATGTGGCGGATCTTTCTTCCGGCTGCGAGGCGAGTCCCCAGCCATCAACCATCCAGGCTCTGTCTCGAAGCCACTCTTCCCCCATCCCGGAACGCAGCAAGATTGCCGCCGGCCAGGCTGCCAGCTCTGCTGCGACCGTCGTCATTTCGATGGGCCAAAAGGCCAGGCGCGCCCCGGCCAGGTCGCCTTCATAGCATTCGCCTGTGATGCTATCCCACAGGCTGCTGCTCTCCATATCGCGCAGAATCGCGGTGCCGTTGACTATGCCCGCGTCGACATAGTGATACCGCTTGCCATCTATCACCGGCGTAAAACCGACGCCGCTGCCGCACAGCCCACAGAATGCGATCATGTAATGTTCACCAGCCAATATCCCTTCAGCCACATGGTGGTAGAGCATCTCACGCGCCAGCAGGCTGCGCCGCTGCCCATTGCGCTCGAACGAGATCAATTCGGTCGTGGGCGGCAGGTCTGTCTGGCTGAGGAGAAGTTCCTGGCTTGTCTCTGGGGTCAAGGGCGGGAGAGGGACGGCAAAGGCGAGCCGCCCGCGGCGATCGATGCGCTGGGTTGGCTCTTGCGCAGACGTCACCTGGTCACCGTCGGTCGGAGCCGTTGATGGGTGGCGCAGGATCTCCGCCAGCCTCTCAAGCGTGGGGCGGGCGGCCAGCAGGGTCAGATCAATGCGCTGCCCAAGCTGGCTTTCGATCTGCAACGCTAACCGCATGAAGTTCAGCGAGTCCATGCCCAGATCGCCAAAGTGATCCAGTACGCCGATGGGGGAGACGGCGATAAGCTCTTCGATCAACCCGGCCAGCCAGGTTTCCAGTTCGTCCCGGGGCACCACAAACGCCTGCGCCAGGTCTCTGCGCGCCCGGGGTGGGTCCGGCAACGCCTGGAGGTTAACCTTGCCGCCGGGTGTGGTCGGCAAGGCATCCAGAAAGACCACGTATTGGGGAACCATCACCTCCGGCAGGCGCTCCCGCAGGGCAGCGCGCAGCGTCCCGGCGGTGAGCTTTGCTGTCGGCTGCCGCACGGCGTAGGCCACCAGCACCTTCTCGCCCCGGGCATCGTCTCGGGGGACGACGACCGCTTCGACCACGCCCGGACAGGTGCGCAGTGCGTGCTCGACTGCGCCCAACTCCACCCGCTGGCCGCGCACCTTGAGCATGGCGTTGCGCCGGCCCATGTGGACCAGGCTGCCGTCGCTATTCCTGCGGCCCAGGTCGCCCGTCAGATAGATGCGGCGCTCCCCGCCGTCGGGATCGGGCAGGAAAGCCGCCGCGGTCAATGCGGGCTGGTTCAGGTAGCCGGAGGCCAGGTAACGGCTGCGCACCGCGATCTCGCCGACTTCGTCCGGCCCCACCGGGCGATGGTCCGCATCCAGGAGCAGGACTTCTTTTCCTTCGACCGCAAAGCCGATGGGCGCGGTCGGCCCGGTGAGCGGTGTGTCACGATCCAGCGTGTGCTGGCAGACGTAATACATCTCGGCCCCAGCGTAGATGTTGAGCAAGCGGGAGCCACCCGTGAAGGTGCGCCGGAAGGACTCGACATCCGCGGCCAGCAGCGGTTCGCCCCCCAGGATGACCAGCCTGAGATCGGGTAAACCGGCGCCAGCCTGGGCCAGCCGCTCCACCAGACGCCGGTAGAGGGCGGGGACGGAAAAGTAGATGGTGATTCGCTCCGCTTCCAGCCAGTCAACCAGCCCGGCGACCCCGGCCTGCCGGGGATTGAACGGCGCAACGGCCGCGCCGTTCAGCAGCGCGCCCCAGATGGGCATCATGGCGGCCGAGAAGCTGCAACTGATCAGGTGGGCGATGCGGTCATCGGCGCGCAGGGGCCAGGTATGCGCGATGGTGGCCATGAAGTGCAGCAGGTTGCGGTGGTTCTGCATCACGCCTTTGGGTTTGCCGGTCGAGCCGGAGGTGTAGTGTAGGTTCGCCAGCCGGTCAGGGCCGATGGAGAGGTCCGGGTTTGTCGCAGGCAGGTCAGGCGCGAGTGCGGAGAGGTTGATGATCGCGGCGTCGGCTGGCGCCAGGGTTTGCGCCAGCGCCAGATGTTCAGCGCTGGTGACGATCAGGCGGCACTGCGCGTCGGCCAGGATCTCCTGGTTCATGGCCTCGGGCAGCATCAGGTCTACGGGCACGTAATAGCCGCCCGCCTTCAGGATGCCCAGCATGGCGATGATTTGGGCGGCGCCGTGCTCGAACAGAAAGCCGACGCTCTGGTCAAAGAGCGGGCCATGCTCACTCAACAGCGCGTGGGCCAGCCGGTTGGCCGCCCGGTTAAGCGCCCCATAGGTCAGCGAGGCAGCGCTGGCCATCACGGCCGGGGCGTCAGGCTCGCTGGCAGCCACCCGCTCGAACCGCGCTGGGATCGAGCTTTCGATCTCAGCGGGCCTGCGCCAGGGAACCCCGTCGATTAAGGCCAGATGTGGACTCTCTACAGCAGCCATACAGATCCTCTCAGCTTCATGATGTCTCCAGCCAGGGCATCAACCGTCGCCCCAGAAAATCCAGCCCGTTGGTGAACAGCAAGCCCAGCACTGCAATCACCACCAGCCCGGCGTACATGCGGCCAGTTGCCATGGTGGACCAGGAGATCCAGATCAGGTAGCCCAGCCCGCGGTCGGCGGCCACGAATTCGGCGGCGATGATGATCAGCAGCGAATTGCCCAGGGCCAGCCGCAGCCCCGTAAAGATCGCTGGCAGGCTGGCCGGCAGGATCACGTGGGCGAACAAGGCCCAGCCTTGCGCCCCGTAGTTGCGCCCGGCCAGCAGCAGCACCGGCTCGATGCGCATGACGCCCTGGGCGGTGGTGATCAGCGTCAGGTAGAAGCCGGTAATTGCCACCATCGCCACCTTGCTGGCCTCCCCCAGGCCAAAGACCACCAACAGCAGCGGCAGGAGGGCAATCTTTGGAATCGGGTAGGTCGCCGCCACTAGCGGGTCAACCACCGCGCGTAGGCCCCGGTAGCGGCCGATCAACAGGCCGATGACGATCCCCGGCCCGGCTCCGATCAAGAAGCCCCACACCACCCGGGAGAGGGAGGCACCGGTGTGACGAGCTAACTCCCCGGACGCCGCCATTTGCCACAGCACGCGGCTGATCTGGCTGGGCGGCGGGAAGAAACGGCCATCCAAAATCCCGACCCGCACGACCACTTCCCAGAGGAGCAGCGCCAGCATAGGTGAGAGGACCGTGAGCGCCCGGTAGGCGAACTCGCGGTGCCGCAAGCGTTGGGGCTGCGCGCTTCGGCCATAAACGCGTCGTTGTTGATTGGCGCTTGCACTATCGGGCATGGTCCACCCCATTCATCCTGCTCGGCTGGATCTCCTCGACCAGGTCGGCCCAGATCCGCTCTGCGGCGGCAGTGAACGCTGGCAGGCTGCGCATCCCCAATTGGCGAGGGCGGGGCAGGTCGATCGGGTAGATGGCCTTGACCCGGCCCGGACGGGCGGTAAGCACAATCACCCGGTCGCTCAACAGCACCGCCTCCTCGATGGCGTGGGTGATGTAGATCACCGTCTTCTGTTCGTGCGCCCAGAGGCGCAGCAACTCCTCTTGCAGCAAGGTGCGCGTCTGCGCGTCCAGCGCCGCAAACGGCTCATCCATCAGCAGCACTTCAGCGTTTACCGCCAGCGCCCGCGCTAACGCCACGCGCTGTTTCATCCCCCCAGAGAGTTGATGGGGATAGTAGCGGGCAAAGTCGGCCAGCCCCGTCAGCGCAAGATATTTGTCCGCCGTCGCTTTGCGTTGTTGGGCGGGCATACCCCGCCGTTCCAAGCCAAAGGTCACATTGGCCTGCACCGTGCGCCACGGAAAGAGCGCGTAGTCCTGAAACACCATGGCCGTGAGGGGCTGCGTCCCATTGCCCGACGTCTGCATGACGATCTCGCCGCTGCTCGCTTCTTCCAGCCCCGCCAGGATGCGCGCCAGCGTCGACTTGCCGCACCCTGACGGGCCGATGATGGTCACAAACTCCCCGGCAGCCACGGTCAGCGACACCCGATCCAGCGCTTCGACCTGTCCGTGCTGTGCATAATAGGTCTTGGTCAGGTCGTTGACCT
>JAGOBN010000233.1 GCA_017999235.1 Anaerolineales bacterium
GGTGGAGGTCTATCGCACGGCGGAGGATCCGGCCCGCCACAAGGCCACGGCCCACTACCAGCGCTGGCGCGAGGCCGTGGTGCCGCTGATGGCGGCGCCGCGCACCAGCGTCACCTACGCCAATGTCTTCCCGGCGGACGCGGAGTGGTAAGCCATGCGCTTTGAATTTGCCACCGCCCAGCGCATCCTCTTCGGCTTCGGCGCCGCCCAGGAACTGCCCGGTCTGGCCGCCGAGTTCGGCCGGCGCGTCCTGGTGGTCACCGGCCGGCGCGCCGTGGACGGCCAGCGCCTCGCCGCCGCGCTGCAGCAGCACGGCCTGGCGGTGGATATATGCTCCGTCGCCGGCGAACCAACCACGGCCACGGTGCAGACCGGCGTCGCGCAGGCCCGCGCCTTCCAGGCGCAGGTGGTCATTGGGCTGGGCGGCGGCAGCGCCCTGGATGCCGGCAAAGCCATTGCGGCGCTGGCCACCAATCCCGGCGACGCGCTGGACTATCTGGAGGTCATCGGCCAGGGCCGGCCGCTGACGCGCGCGCCCCTGCCCTATATCGCCGCGCCCACCACCGCCGGCACCGGCGCGGAGGTCACGCGCAACGCGGTCCTGGCCTCGCCCGAGCACCGGCTGAAAGTCAGCCTGCGCAGCCCCTGGATGCTGCCGCGCGTCGCCGTGGTTGACCCCGAGTTGACGCGCACCGCGCCGCCGGCGGTAACAGCGGCCTCCGGCCTGGACGCGCTCACGCAGTTGATCGAGCCGTTTGTCAGCCCGGCCGCCAACCCCGTCACCGACGCCGGCTGCCGCGAAGGTCTGCGGCGGGCGGCGCGGGCGCTGCGCCGCGTCTGGGCCAACGGCGAGGATCTGGCGGCGCGCGAGGATATGGCGCTGGCCAGCCTGTTCGGCGGGCTGGCGCTGGCCAATGCCCGGCTGGGCGCCGTCCATGGCTTCGCGGCCCCCATTGGCGGCCTGTTTCCGGCCCCGCATGGCGCTGTCTGCGCGCGCCTCTTGCCGTTTGTGATGGAAGCGAATCTGACGGTGTTGAGCCGTGACCCCGCCCGGCCCTCAGCCGCGCTGGGCCGCTTTGACGAGGTGGCCCAGCTGTTAACCGGCCACACCCACGCCAACGCCGCGGACGGCGTGGCGTGGGTGCGGGAAACGTGCGAGCTCCTGGAAATCCCGCCCCTGAGTCACTACGGGATCACCCTGGCGGACCTGCCCGCTATCGTGGCGCCGGCCAAACAGTCCACCAGCATGAAAGGCAACCCGGTCACGCTGTTGGATGAGGAACTGACCGCCATCCTGCGCCAAGCGCTTTAGCGCGCGCTGAGCCAGGCCAGGGTCTTGGAGGCCAACTGATCGAGCGCGGTGACGCACAGCGCCAGATGCTCAAGCCGCGTGTCCTCTTCCTTGGCGTGCGAGAGGCCGCGCAAGCTCTGCACAAACAGCATCACGGTGGGCACGCCGGCCCGGCTGACTTCGGCCGCGTCGTGCAGGGGGCCGCTGGGCAGACGGTGGACGACGCCGGCCGTCTCTTGAATCGCGAGATCGCACAGCTCGATCAGGTGCGGGTGGAACGGGATCGGCTCGATCTGCCACAGCCGGCTCCAGGCCACGCCCACCTTTTCTTCCGCCGCAAACCGGTCCGCCGCGGCTTTGGCCTCCTGCAGCATGCGCGCCAAACCCTCCGCGTGGAGGTGGCGCTGATCCAGCGTCAGTTCGCATTCGCCCACCACGGCGGTGACGATGCCGGGCTTGGTCGTCACCCGCCCCACCGTGCCGACCCCGCCGTGGCGTTTGGCGATCTCCCGGATCTCCAGGCCGAACTTGGCGGCCGCGCCAAAGGCGTCCCGGCGCTGATCCATGGGCGTCGAGCCGGCGTGCGCGGATTGGCCCGTGAAGGTGACGGCGTGGCGCTCCACCCCGAACGTCCCCAGCACCACGCCCAGCGGCAAGCCCAGGTTTTCCAGCACCGGCCCCTGCTCGATGTGCAGTTCCAGATACGCCGCCGCGTGCTTAAGTTCGGCGCCGGCCTGGTGCGCGGTGTCCACGTCCACGCCATGCGCCTTCACCACCTCCGCCAGGCGCTGGCCGTCCTTGTCTTTTAGATCGCGCACTTTGTTGGGGTCCAACGTGCCGGCGGCGGCGCTGGAGCCAAACAAGCTGCGCCCAAAGCGCGCGCCCTCCTCATCCGCCCAATCCACCAGCCGAACCGTCACCGGCGGCGTCCCCTCCGCCGCGATCCGGCGCAGCACTTCCAGCGCCGCCACGACGTTGAGACACCCGTCCAGCCAGCCGCCGTTCGGTACCGAATCAAGGTGGCCGCCCATGAGCAGCGCCCGCTCGGATTGGCCGCGCAGGGTGGTCCAGACGTTGCCGGCCGCGTCCTGATGGACCTCCACCGGCAGCTCCTGCACCTTGGACCGGAACCAGGCGCGGGCTTTCAGCCACGTCTCCGTCCAAGCCACCCGCTGCGCGCCGTCGGCGGTGCCCGTCAGCGCGCGCAATTCCTGCAGTTCGGTGATCGTGCGTTGGGGGTCAAGCAAAGCTCCGGACATCGTGGGTGCTCCTCCGTGGGCAAGTGGCCGCCGCTCACGCGTCAGCGGATTAGACGATCAGCATCGCGTCGCCAAACGAGAAGAATCGGTAGCCGGCCCGCTTGGCGATTTCATACGCCGCCAGCAGCGGCTCCCGGCCGGCCAGCGCCGACACCAGCATCAACAGCGTCGTGCGCGGCAGATGGAAGTTGGTGATCAGGCCGTCCACCACGCGCAGCGGATCGCCCGGCTGGATAAAGAGCGTCACGGTGTCTTCAAAAGCCGCCACCGCCTGACCCGCCGGCGCGCGCAGCGCCGCCGCCTCCAGGGTCCGCGTGGAGGTGGTCCCCACCGCGATCACGCGCCGGCCCTCCCGCTTGGCGGCGTTGATGAGCGCGGCCGTCTCCGCCGTCACCGCGCACCACTCGCCGTGCAGCTGCCGGCTGGCCACTTGCGCCTCGCTGACCGGCGCAAATGTATCCAGGCCAATGTGCAGGGTCACATACGCCAACTGCACGCCCCCGGCCGCCAGGCGCGCCAACAGCTCCGGCGTGAAGTGCAGGCCGGCGGTCGGGGCCGCGGCCGCACCCGGATGCTGGGCATAGACGGTCTGGTAGCGCTCGGGGTCCGCCAGGGGCGCGTGAATGTAAGGCGGCAGCGGCACCTGCCCGATCTGCTCCAACAGCGGCGAGATCGGCTGGGAATACTGCACCACCCGGCGCGGGCCGCCCAGGTCTTCCAGGATGACGGCGCTCAACCCCGGCCGGCCGTCAATCTCCAGCACCGTGCCGAGCGGCAGGCGCTTGCCCCCCACCAGGACTTCCCATTTCAGCGGCGCCAAGCGTTTGAGCATCAGGATTTCGGCGCGGCCCCCGGTGCCGGCCTTGCGCGCCGCCAGCCGCGCCGCCAGCACGCGCGTGTCGTTAAACACCAGCACATCGCCGGCGCGCAGGTATTCGGCCAGATCGCGGAAGGCGCGGTGGGTGACGGCGCCCGTAGCGCGCTCCAGCACCAGCAGGCGCGCCGCGTCGCGCGGCTCGCAGGGCGTTTGGGCGATAAATTCTTCCGGCAGGTCGTAGGCGTAATCGTCCAGGCTCATGGGTCTCAGCGCCGGAACAGCCGGCCCAGCACGGCCAGCGCCAAACTCAAGCCCAGACTCAGCAAGATCGAAGTGGTAATCGGGAGATACAGCGCGAAACCTTCGCGCTCAATCCGGATATCGCCGGGCAGCCGGCCGAGCGGCAGGCCCAGGCGGCCGGCCAGCCAGACCGCGCCCCCCAGCGCGGCGATGAGCAGGCCGGCGAAGAAGATCCATTTGCCGAGGGTGGTCAGGTCAGGCATGGTGAAGGACGCCGCCGAAGCGCTCCGCGCTTCGGTTAAGCAAACAGCCCCGCCGCTCGCGGGCGTCAGATAAGTTTCGGCTGGTCGCCGTTGTCGGGCGGCGTCAAACCCAGATGCGTGTACGCGGAGCGCGTCACCGTGCGCCCGCGCGGCGTCCGATCCAGAAAGCCCTTCTGCAGCAGGTACGGCTCGACCACGTCCATGATCGTGTCGGCCTCCTCGCTGATGGCGGCCGCGATGGTCTCCAGCCCCACCGGCCCGCCGTTGTATTTCTCAATGATCGTACGCAGCACGCGCCGGTCGATCTCGTCCAGGCCCAGCGGGTCCACATCCAGCAAATCCAGCGCCGCCTGCGCCACCGCGCGCGTGAGCGCGCCGGCCGCCCGCACCTGGGCGAAGTCCCGCACCCGTTTGAGCAGCCGCAGGGCCACGCGCGGCGTGCCGCGCGCCCGCCGGGCCACTTCGGAGACTCCGTCCGGGTCCGCCGGCACGCTTAGCAGGCCGGCCGCCCGCGCCACAATCGACTCCATGGCCGGCTGATCGTAAAAATCCAGGCGAAAGACCGCGCCAAACCGGGCGCGCAGCGGCGCGGTGAGCAGGGCCAGGCGCGTGGTGGCGCCCACCACCGTGAAGCGCGGCAGATTCAGACGCAGGCTGCGCGCGCTCGGCCCTTTGCCGATGACAATATCCAGCGCGAAGTCCTCCATCGCCGGGTAGAGCACTTCTTCCACCGCCCGCCCCAGACGGTGCACCTCGTCGATGAACAGGATATCGCCGGCGCGCAGATTGGTGAGGATGGCCGCCAGGTCGCCGGCGCGCTCGATGGCCGGGCCGGCGGTCACTTTGACGTTGACGCCCATCTCATTGCCCAGCACCTGCGCCAGGGTGGTCTTACCCAGGCCGGGCGGCCCGTAAAACAGCACATGGTCCAGGGCTTCGCCCCGCCCGCGCGCGGCCGCAATCAGGATCTGCAGGTTCTCGCGGACGCGGTCCTGCCCGACCATATCGGTCAGGCGCTTGGGCCGCAGCGCGTGGTCGGCCTGATCTTCGGGTTTGCGTTGCGGCGCCAAAAGGCGCTCATCAGTTCCAGACATGGCGCGGATTATATAGCAGAAGCCGGCGCGCCGGATTTGGCGCGCGCCCTATCCTCAACTACAATGCCGGTATTCCGCTGTGGAGCAAACCCAATGGCCGCTAACGTCTTCCCCTCCCGCCATCCCCTGGTGGCGCACAAGCTCGCCCTGTTACGCAACGTCGACACCAAACCCAAGAAGTTCCGCGAACTGGTGCGCGAGATCAGCATCCTGCTGGCCTACGAAGCCACCACGGATCTGGCCCTGGAAAACATCCCGGTGACCACGCCCATGGGCCAGACCCAGGGTCAGACGCTCAAACAGGATATCGGCCTGGTGCCGATCCTGCGGGCCGGCCTGGGCATGGTCGAAGGCGCCTGGGAGATGATCCCCGGCGCGGAGGTCTGGCACATCGGCCTGAAGCGCAACGAGCGCACCCTCGAGCCAATGCAATACTACGCCAGCAAGCCCGTCGAACCGCGGGTGCAGCTGTGCCTGATCCTGGACCCAATGCTGGCCACCGGCGGCTCGGCCTCGGCGGCCTGCACGCTGCTCAAGTCGTGGGGCGTGCGCCGCATCAAATACATCGGCCTGATCGCGGCGCCGGAGGGCATCCAGCGCCTGCAGACGGATCATCCGGATGTCGCCATCCATGTGGGCGCCGTGGACGCGCAGCTGAACGAGATCGGCTACATCGTGCCGGGCCTGGGCGACGCCGGCGACCGGCAGTTCGGGACGGCCTGACCCGCGACCGGCCGCGCCGTTCGCGGCGGCGGCGCTTATGATGGAACTCCTGGTCATCGCCCTCGCCGCCGCGCTCTCCGCCGGCGGCACGTTCGCGGGGATGAAATTGGGCGAGCGCTGGGGCCTGGTGCAGGTGCCGGGCGGCCGCCGGCAGCATCCCCGGCCGGTCTCACGCCTGGGCGGTGTGGGGCTTTATCTGGGCTTCGCCGGGACCAGCCTGGCGCTGTACCTGTGGGCGCCCCGGCCCGCCGACCCCAACCTGCATCTGCCGCTGCTCGGCCTCCTGGCCGGCACCACGCTGGCCGCCCTCGGCGGCCTGGCCGATGACCGCTGGGAGCTGCCCGCCGGCCTGCAGTTCACCATCCAGGCGCTGGCCGCGCTGTGCGCCATCGCCGCCGATATCTTCATCGGCGAGGCCACCCTGCCCTTTGTGGGCAAAGTGAACGTCCCCGAACTCATCGCCTACCCGCTGACCGGCTTCTGGATCATGGGGATGATGAACACCGTCAACTGGCTGGATGGCCTGGACGGGCTGGCGGCCGGCGTCGGCGCCATTGCCGCGCTGTTCTTCGGTTTGCATTCAATCCTGAAGCTCGACCAGCCGGTGGTGGGCTGGTATTCGCTGGCGCTGGCCGGCGCCTGTCTGGGGTTTCTGGCCTTCAACTTCTATCCGGCGCGCGTGTTCCTCGGCTCCCTGGGCGCGCAAACGCTGGGCTTCGCGCTGGCCGCGCTCTCCATCATCGCGCCGGCGCGCGTGATGACGGCTCTGCTGGTATTGCTGATCCCCATCGCGGACGTGGCCTTCCTCATCGTGGACCGCTGGCGGCAGGGCCGCTCACCGTGGCAGGGCGATCGCGGCCATCTCCACTTCCGCCTGGCGGACCTGGGCTACTCGCAGCGGCAGATCGTCCTCGCCTACTGGCTGTTGTGCGGGCTGTATGGCGCCGCCGCGCTGCTGATCGACT
>JAGOBN010000234.1 GCA_017999235.1 Anaerolineales bacterium
GTGATCTACACCCACGCCCTGGCGGATGTCCTGCCGGATTTTGCCCAGCGCCACCCGCCCTTCGAGCGCCCGGTCACCGAGCAGGGCTACTGGCTGCTGTCGCCGGACAGCGTGGTGCGCCTGATGCACAAGAGCCAGGCGTATCTCAAGGAGCCCGCCGACGCCTACACCGCCCTGCGCGCCAACTTTGACCCGTGGTTCGCGCAGCAGGCCGCGGCCCACGGCGCGCTGCTGATCACTAAAACCACGGTCACCGAGGGGATCCGCGATGAGCGCGGCCGCGTCATCGGCGTCCGCACCGATCGGCCGGACGGCGATGTGTATGCGCCGCTGGTGATCGTGGCCGAGGGCGTCAACAATCTGGTCACCCAGAAGCTGGGCCTGGCCAAGACCGACCTGCCGCCGCGCCTGGTGGCGCTCTCGGTCAAGGCCCTGATCGGCCTGCCGGCCAAGGAGATCGAGACGCGCTTTGGCTTAAACGGCGCCAAGGAGGGCGCGGCCATCGACATCTTCGGCGACGCCACGCTGGGCCTGCCCGGCACGGCCTTCCTCTACACCGACAAGCAGGGCATCTCCATCGGCGTGGGCCTGCTGCTGGAAGAGCTGATCCAGCACCGCCTCAAGCCGTATGAAGTCCTGGAGCGCTTCAAGCAGCATCCCGTGATCAAGCCCTACCTGGCCGGCGGCGAGCCGCTGGAGTACGGCGCGCACCTGATCCCGGAGTTCGGCTATGACCGCATGCCGACCCTGGCCGCCGACGGCGTGCTGGTGGCCGGCGACGCGGCCGGCATGGTGGACGCCCTGCACCGCGAGGGCACCAACCTGGCCATGACGGCCGGCCGGCTGGCCGGCGAGACCGCCCTGGCCGCACACCAGGCGCGCGACTTCTCCGGCGCCTTCCTGCGCCAATACCGCCGGCACCTGGAAGAGAGCTTTGTGCTCAAAGACCTCAAGCAGTACCGGCGCATGACCGACTTTCTGGACAGCACGCCGCACTTCATGAAGACCTACGTGGATTACGCCAACGACGCCGCCCTGCGCTACTTCTCGGCCCACGGCATCCCCAAGCAGCAGATGGAAAACAAGATCATGGGGATGCTGTTCGAGCGCCGGTCGTTCTTTGGCGTGGCGCGCGATATGCTGAAATTGCTGCAAGGGATGCGAGGTTGAGATGAGCGACCCCCAACACACCCCGCTCAGCCCGGAGCTGGCGGCCAGCCTGCCGGCCGTGAACGTGGACGATCTGCTCGCGGCGCTGAAGTATTACGTGGACGAGGACTTCGCCCACCTGTGGATCAAGGACCCGGCCGTCTGCGCGCGGTGCCAGGCCAAGCCGTGCCTGTACTTCTGTCCGGTGGGCGTGTACCGCCTGGACCGGCAGGGGCAGACGATGGTGGGCTACCAGGCCTGCGTCGAGTGCGGCAGCTGCCGGGTCGGCTGTCCGTTCAGCAACATCGGCTGGGCGCTGCCGCGCGGCGGCTACGGCGTGGCCTACAAATTTGGATAAGAGGAGCGCGAGCCATGCATGAGACGGCGGTGCAGGAGTTGGACCGGGCGGCGCAGACTCTGCTGCGAGCCCTGGAGCAGTACAGCGGCGAATTGACGCCCTATCTGGAGGCCGGCCAGGGCGCGGCCTTGCGCGCGGACGTGATCGCCTTCCGGCGCGCCCTGCTGGGCGTGCAGATGGGCGCGCTCTATTGGGACGCGCCGGCGGATTTGGTGGCCGAGGCGCTGGCGGACCCGGCCGTGCCGGTGCCGGCGGCCGCCGAACGGGTGGCCCAGCACTTCAAAGCGCGCTAACCTCGACGAAGAGACCGACGCGGTCTCCCCGGAACCTGAAATCTTACGTCTTGCGAGACCGCGTCGGTCTGATTGTTAATCCACGTGGTAGGGTACGTCCGTGATCACCACGCCGCGTTTGAACATCAGCGCGAAGCGCAGGATCACGGCGGTCTGGGTGTGCAGCAGACTGTGCCACCACACCCGCGAGACAAACTGCGGCACCACAATCGTGATCTTCTGGTTGGGCGCGGTCTGGGCCACGATCCCCTCAATGTAATCCAGGAGCGGCTCCACCATCAGGCGGTACGGTGAATCCAGGATGATGAGCCGAATGCCGTCCCCCCACACTTCCCACTTGTGGCGCAGCCGGTCGGACTCGGCCGGGTCGAGCGAGACATGCACGGCCGTCACATCCGCGGAGAGTGAGCGCGCGTAGTTGATGGCCTGGATGGTCCCGCGGTGGACGCCGGCCAGCGGCACGATCACGCGGTGCCGCACCACCGGCCGCGGCGCGCCGAAATCATCCAGCGACAAGCTGTGGGCCAGATGTTTGTAATGGCGGTGGATGCCGAAAAAGACGGCCACCAGCGCCGGGATCAGGATTAGGATGATCCAGGCGCCATCCTGGAATTTGGTGATGGCAAAGACCATCATCACCACCGCCGTGCAGATCGCGCCAAAACCGTTGACCAGCAGCTTGGGCCGCCAGCCGGCTTCGTAGTGCAGCACCGAGCCGGCTTCGCGCCGAGTCTCGCCCGGCTTAAGTTGGCCGGTCTTCCACCACCGGCGGGCCATGCCGGCCTGCGACAGCGTAAACGACAGAAACACGCCGATGGCGTACAGCGGGATGACGGCCGTCACGCTGGCGTTGAAGACCACGATGATCAGCGAGGCGATGGCCGACAGCACCATGATGCCGCGCGAGAACACCAGCCGGCTGCCGCGATAGGTGAGCTGCCGGGGCAGGAACCCGTCGCCGGCCTGCAGGGCCGCCAGCCGCGGAAAATCGGCGAAGGCCGTATTAGCGGCCATGATTAGGATGGCCGTCGTCGCCGCGATGGTGGCGAGGTAAAGCGGTCCGCGCCCGTCCAGCGTGGTGCGCGCTAATTGGGAGATGACGGTTTCGCTTTCCGCCGGCACAGCGCCGATCTGGTGCGCCAGGAACGTGATGCCCAAAAACAACGTCCCCAAAATGCCGGCCATCCACACCAGCGTAATGCCGGCGTTCCGGCTGCGCGGCTCCTGGAAGGCCGTAATGCCGTTGGAGATCGCCTCCACGCCCGTCAGCGCGGTGGTGCCGCTGGCGAAGGCGTGCAGGATCAGAAAGAGCGTCACCGGCTGCAGCGTTTCCACCAGATGCTCGGGCGGCGCGCTGACAGTGGGCAGGGTGCCGGTGAAGGTGCGGAACAAGCCGATCCCCACCGTCAGGGCCATCATGCCCACGAAGAAGTACGTCGGGATGGCGAATAGCACGCCCGACTCCTTCACCCCGCGCAGGTTGATCAGCATGATGAACAGCACCATGCCGATGGCGATCAGCACGCGCCAGGCGGTTAAATCCGGGAAGGCCGAGACGATTTGGGCCACGCCGGATGAGATCGACACCGAGACGGTCAGGATGTAATCCAACAGCAGGGCTGCGCCGGCCACCTGCGCGGGCAGTTCGCCGAGATTATCGCGCGCCACAATGTAAGCGCCGCCGCCGCCGGGATAGGCGTGGATGGTTTGCTCATAGGAGATGGTAACGATGGTCAGCAGGATCACGATGGCCATGGCGATCGGGATGGAAATCCCAAAGGCCGTGGACCCGGCCGCCGCCAGGATGATCAGAATCTCCTGGGTGGCATAGGCCGTGGACGAGAGCGCGTCCGAGGCAAAGACGGCCAGCCCCACGCGTTTGCCGATGGTCTGGTGCGGCGCGTCAGCGGTGGCCAGCGGCCGGCCGATCAGCCAGGTGGTCCACGAGCGCTGCGGCGCGCTGTGGCCGTTTTGATACAAGACGTTGGAAGCTTCAGATTTAACCGGAGGCTGCATGGTAAGTCCCGTGAAAAGGTTCAGGACTTACCCTAGCAGGCCGGCATAAGGCCGGCACAAAGACGGCCGGCCAATCGCATAAGGGACAAATAAAGACCGCCCGCGCGGGCGACCATAACGCCGGCGCGCCCCCGGTCCGAGGCTTAGTTGTCGGCCATTAAGCGGTAGCCGACGCCGGGTTCGGTGAGCAGCAACTGTGGGGCGGTGGGGTCCGGCTCGAGTTTCTTGCGGAGCTGGCGCATGTAGACGCGCAGATATTCCACCTGATCCGCCTGGGGCGCGCCCCAGACGTGCGTCAGGATGCTCTGGTGGGTGAGGACGCGGCCGGCGTTGCCGGCCAGGTAAGCCAGCAGCCGGAACTCCGTGGCGGTTAGTTTCACTTCCGCGTCGTCGCGGGTGACGACGTGCGCGGCCAGGTCAATCCGCACTGCGCCGGCCGTCACCACGGTGCTGCGCGGCCCCTGCGTCTGGGCCGAGTGGCGCAGGGCCACCCGGATGCGGGCCAGGAGTTCTTCGATCCCGAACGGCTTGGTCAGATAGTCGTCGGCGCCGCGGTCCAGCGCCGCCACTTTGTCCCGCTCGGCGTCCCGCGCCGAGAGCACGATGATGGGGACGCGGCTCCATTCCCGCAGGCGGGCGCAGACCTCCAGCCCGCTCAGGTCGGGCAGCCCCAGGTCCAGGATGACGACATCGGGCGGCTGGGCGGCGGCCAGGGCCAGCCCTTCCTCGCCGCGGCTGGCCACGCTGACGCGGAATTTCTTCTCGGTCAGGATGGTTTTGAGCGCGCGCAGAATCTGCGGCTCGTCGTCGATCACCAGGACGTGCGGCTCGGCGCTCATGCCTCCGCCTCGGCCGGCAGGGCCGGCGGCGGGCTGCCGTCCCACAGGCGCGGCAGGGTGAAGCTCAGCCCAAAGCCGTCCGGCAGGTTCTCGGCCCAGATGCGGCCGCCGTGCGCTTCCACGATGCCCTTGCAGATCGAAAGCCCCAGCCCGGTGCCGGTCACGCGGTCGGCGGCGCGCACGCGGTAGAACTTGTCAAAGATGTGCTCCAAATCCGTCTCCGGGACGTGCGGCCCCTGATTGCGGACCTGGACCACCACGGTCTGGGCGTCCTGCGTCCGGGCCGTGATGTGAATGGCCGTGCCGGGCGGCGCGTACTTCAGCGAGTTGCTGATTAAGTTGGTGAAGACCTGATCGAGTTGGACTTCATCCACCGGGATGAGCGGCAGATCATCTGGAACGTCCACGCGCAGCGCATGGTCCTCAGCGGTGCGGCGCAGCCGGGCCACGGTGGCGCCGACCACGTCCGCCAACAGCGTCCACTGGCGTTCCGGCTTGAGGGCGCCGGCCTCGATGCGCGACATATCCAGCAGGTTGCCCACCAGCCGGTTGAGGTGGACCACCTCTTCATCCACCATGGTCAAGAGCTCCGTGCGGGCCGGCGCCGCCCAGTCCACGGCGCCGCCGCGCAGGCTGGTGACGGCCGCCTGAATGGAGGCCAGCGGGGTCCGCAGCTCATGCGAGACCGAGGACAGCAGCGCCGACTTCAAGCGGTCGGTTTCTTCGAGCACCTGGGCGCGCCGTTCGGCCTGTTCCAGCTGCGCGTGCTCCAGCGCCAGCGCGCCCTGGCTGGCGAAGGTGTGCAGCAGGCGCTTATCGGCCGGGGTGGGGGGCGGCGCAGCCCGCCACACGCGCACTTCGCCCAGTTCCCCGCGCCCGGTGAGCAGAGGGACGACAAAGTGCGGGGGCGTGGCCGGCCAGGCGGCCGGCTTGGGCTGTTCGCGCACCTGGAATTCCGGCTGGTCGTTCTCGCGCGCGATCACGACCTCCGTCGCGGCGGCCCGAAAGACCTGGTGAACGCGTTCGGCCAGGGTGGCGGCAATCTGCTCACGCGTCCGCAGGCGGGCCAGCGTCAGGCTGAGCTCGTAGATTTGCAGGGCTTCATGTTCCCGCGCTTGGGTGGCCGCCAGGTTGGCCTGGGCGCGGCCCACGATCTGGCTGACAAAGATGGCCACGAACAGGAAAATCACCAGCACCAGCACATCCTGCGCCTGATGCACGGCCAGGGTGTAGTACGGCGCGATGAAGAAGTAATTGAAAGCCAGAAAGGCGGCCAGCGAGCCGGCCACGCCGGCGGTCAGCCCCCAGCGCGCCGTGCTCAGGCCGACCGGGAGCAGATAAAGGAGAGCGATGGTGGAACTGTTCAGGCCGCGCGGCAGGGCGGTCAGCAGCGCGGTGAGCGCCGCCACCGCGGCCACCGCAAACAGCAGGCGATAGTTCAGCAGGCGGCGGGTGACGGCGGTCATAAACATGGGCAAGCGAGAGTGTACACCCGCTCCTCTGCCGGGCTTGGCTCTGGGCCGGCGCTTAGTGGGGCGGCAGACGTTCGGGCTTGGACTGCGGGTTGCGCGGCGCTTCCGCCGGCCGCGCGCCGGCCGGCCGGCGCAGACGGGCGCCGCTGAGCCGGCCGTACACGCCGGCGTAATGCTGAACCGTCACGGTGATATCGTGCGTGCGGGCGCGGGCCAGGCTGGCCGCGCCCATGGCGCGCCGCTGGCCGGGGTCGGCCAGGAGAGTTTGGATCCGGCGCGCCAGGTCGGCCGCGTCGCCGGGCCGGAAGCAGTACCCATTGACGCCGTGCTCCACCAGTTCCGGCAAGGCGCGCGCGTTTGCGGCGATGATGGGCCGGCCGGTGGCCAGCGCTTCCAGGGTGGCGATGCTTTGCAGTTCTTCCGGGCTGGGCATCAAGAAGATATCGGCGGCGGTCAGCATGACCGGCAGGGTCTCGGCCGGCAGATAACCCAGGAAGGTGACCTGGCCGCTGATCTGCAA
>JAGOBN010000235.1 GCA_017999235.1 Anaerolineales bacterium
CCTGAGCAGCCGAGCGCGCCCGCAGCCGTTTCTGGTGTCTTTGGACCTGCAGCCGGGCGAGACCTGGGCCGCGCTGCTGCCGGCGCAGACCCAGGGCTATCTGGCCGTGGCCAGCGTCCAGGGCCATATCCGCGTCTGGCCGGCCCATCTCTTTGGCGAGACCGGGCGCGTCGGCGCTTCGGTGCTGCGCGTGGACGAGACCGGCGCGCCGGCCGCCGCCTGCTGGGCCGCCGGCGACAGCGACTTGTTCATGGCCACCCGGCGCGGCCTGGCGGCGCGCTTCCCGCTCAAATCCGTGCCGGCCGCCGGCGCCGTGGGCCTGAAGCTGGAGGCCGGCGACGCCGTGGTGGGCCTCACCAGTGTGCGCGCCGACAGCGGCGTCTTTTTGCTGGGCGCCGACGGGCGCGGCAGCATCCGCCTGATGTCGGGCTTCAACGCCAACAAAGCGCCGGGCGTGTCCGGCAAGTACGCGCTCAAGACCGATGCCCTGGTGGGCGCCGCCGTCGTCGGCGCGCACGATGACGTGTTCATCCTGTCCAAGCTCGGCAAGCTCATCCGCTTCAAAGCCAACGAGGTCCCGCCCAAAGAAGGCGTGGTGCAAGGCGTCGTCTGCATGTCCTTGCGCGGCGATCAATGCCTGACGCTGACCGTCGGCGGGCCGGCCTAACCCGCATGCAGCGTCTGCGGATCACCTTCTCCAAAACCGCGGCCATGCAGTACACGGGCCATCTGGACACCCACTTGGCCTGGGAGCGCACCTTCCGGCGCGCGCGCCTGCCGCTGGCCTATTCGCAGGGTTTTCATCCCCAGCCCAGAATCCAGTTGGCCGCCGCCCTGCCCCTGGGGTTCACCAGCGAGTGCGAGATCGCCGATATCTGGCTGGAAACGCCGCACGCTGTGGGGCTGGTGGAGTCCGCGCTGGCCGCGGCCGTGCCGCCCGGCCTGCGCGTGCTGGCCGTGGCCGAAGCCGCGTTGGACGCGCGCCCGCTCCAGACTATGATCCAGTCTGCGGATTACGACGTGCGGGTCCGCAGCTCGGTCAGCGCCGCCGCGCTGGAAGCCGCGTGCGCCGCCGTGCTGGCGCAGACCACGCTGCCGCGCACCCGGCGCGACAAGGCCTACGATCTGCGGCCGCTGATTGAGACGCTGCAGTACGCGGGCGCCGCCGATATCGGCCACGGGCTAGAGATGCGCCTGACCGCCCGGGAAGGCGCCACCGGCCGGCCGGAAGAGGTGGTGGCGGCGCTGGGATGTGACCCGGCCGAAGCGCGCTACCACCGCCGGCGCCTGCTCTACACGGCCGGCTGATTGTCCGCGGCGCTGATAGACGCGACCGCCGTTTATTGAGCCTTAGGCTTTTGACAAATCTTTTTATTGTCGTTATAATCTTCGACCGTTGCCTCGGCAGGCACTAACAGCCGAGGCACTGTTGTGTCTGAGAACCCGGCCGCTCCGGCGGCCACCAACCTTCCCCGTCCGTCCGGCCCGGTGCTCGCACGAATGTCTGGACGACGGCGAAGCGAAGATTGGAGAAGAGACTGATGAAGTACGCGATCGTGCAGAGCGGCGGCAATCAATACCGCTGCGAAGAAGGCGCGACAGTCGAGGTCCAACGCCTCACCGTCGAACCGGGCAGCGCCTACGCCTTCCAAGAAGTGCTGCTCATCTCGGATGGCACCGACGTCAAGATCGGCGCCCCGCACGTGGCCGGCGCCCGGGTGACCGCCACCGTGATCGGCGAAATGAAGGGCGAGAAGACCTTCTCGTACCGGTATAAGCCCAAGGAACGCCAGCGCAAGCGCCGCGGCCACCGGCAGATCTACACCCGCATGAAGATTGAGACGATCGAAGGGTAACCCACATGGCTCACAAAAAAGGTGCCGGCTCCAGCCGCAACGGTCGTGACAGCAATTCCCAGCGCCTGGGCGTCAAGAAGTACGGCGGCGAAGCCGTCCGCTCCGGCAACATCCTGGTCCGGCAGCGCGGCTCGAAGATCAAGCCGGGCTTGAACGTCATGCTGGCCAAGGACGATTCGCTCTTCGCCGTCGCCGACGGGTTTGTCAAGTACGACACCCTGCCCAACGGCCAGAAGAAGGTCAGCGTCCTGCCGGCCGCCGCCGAGGCGGCGCAGTAACCAATCGTTCGCACCGCCACGTTCCCACGAGTGCCGTGAGTCCCGCCCCAGATCACGGCGCCGAAGGAACTCCAGTGGCTCACGGGGCTTGAGGACACCATGCGAGAAAAAATTCACCCCAAGTATTTTTCTGCCGCCAAAATCATTTGCGCCTGCGGCAACAACTGGACCACGGGCTCGACCCATGAAGTGATCCACACGGACGTGTGCTCCAAGTGCCACCCGTTCTACACCGGCGAGCAGCGCATTGTGGACACCGAAGGTCAGGTGGACCGCTTCTATAAGAAGCTCGAAGCCCGCAGCCAGCACCAGCAGGCCGCGGCGGCCCGCGAGGCCGCCAAGGTCACCGCGGACCAGTCCGTGGCGTCCCTGGGCCTGGATGAGCGCGTTGTGGCGGCCCTGAACGCGGCCGGCCTGCAAGGCGCCACCGAACTGGCCGAGAAGGTCACCGCCGGCGACGAAGGCATGCTGGCCATCGACGGTCTGGGCCGCAAGAACCTGATCGATATCAAGAAGCGCCTGCGCGCGCGCGGCTTCCTCAAGGAAGAGGGCGCCGAGGCCGAGGCCGCCGCCTAACGGCCGGCCGCCCCCTGCCCGTCCACAGACGCGCCGCCCCGGCGCGTCTGTTTTTTATCCCGCCGCTGGCTGGTCAAGGCGCGCTATTCTGGGGATAATCGGGCTTTCCACTCACGGTCGCAGGAGCTTATGCAACACTCTCACGGCTCGATTGAAGTCATCACCGGTTCCATGTTCAGCGGCAAGACCGAAGAGCTCATCCGCCGGCTGCGCCGCGCCCGCATCGCCAAGCAAAGCATCCAGGTCTTCAAGCCCGCCATCGACAACCGCTACACGGTTGAAAAAGTGAAATCCCACGCCGGCAACGAGTTCGAGGCCACGCCCGTCATCCGGGCCGCGGACGTCCTGCCGCTGGTGCGGGCGGAGACCACTGTGGTGGCCCTGGACGAGGCCCAGTTCTTTGAGCCCGAGATCGCCGAGGTCTGCCGCGCCCTGGCGGCGCGCGGCCTGCGCGTCATCGCCGCCGGCCTGGATCAGGACTTCCGCGGCGAGCCGTTTGGGGCCATGCCCCAACTCTTCTCGCTGGCCGAGCATGTGGACAAGCTCCACGCCATCTGCGCCGTGTGCGGCGACGAGGCCTCGCGCACCCAGCGCCTGATCGACGGCGAGCCGGCCCAATACGACGACCCGGTGGTGGCCGTGGGCGCCAGCGAACTCTACGAGGCGCGCTGCCGCGAACACCACCTGGTCCCGCGCCGCCCGCTGGCCGCCGCCGGCGCGCCGCATGTGCAGCCCGCGCAGCCCGGCCAACCCGAGATGCTGGGCGGCATTCTGATCTCCGAAGCGCAGCTGCAAGCGCGCATCCGCGACCTGGGCGCCGCCATCAGCCGCGATTACGCCGGCCGCGAGGTGCTGCTGCTGTGCATCCTGCGCGGCGGCATCATGTTCCTCACCGATCTGATGCGGCAGCTGACCGTCCTGCACACCCTGGACTTCATGGCGATCTCGTCCTATGACCCCGGCATGCGGCGCTCCTCCGGCCAAGTGCGGATCGCGCTGGATGTCAGCCAGAACATCGAGGGCAAGCATGTGCTGGTGATCGAGGACATCGTGGACACCGGCCACACCATCGCGGCCGTGCTGGAACTGCTGGCCACGCGCCGGCCGGCCTCGCTCAAAATCTGCACCCTGCTGGATAAAGCCGAGCGCCGCGAAAAAGTAGTGCCCATCGACTACGTCGGTTTCACCATCCCCAACCACTTCGTCGTCGGCTACGGGCTGGATATCGACGAGTTCTACCGCCACCTGCCGTATATTGGCGTGGTGAAAGACGGCTTCACCTTCACCCATTGAGCGCCATGCCTGAATCGGACCCGCTTTCCGCGTATGCCGGCCGCTGGGTGGCCGTGATCCGGGACCAAGTGGCCGGCGTGGGGGCCAGCGCCGCCGAGGCCCTGGCCGCCGCGCAGCTGGCGCGCCCCCAGGAACAGCCGGCCGTGCGGTTTGTGCCGGAGCCGTTTGCGCCAGCCCTGCCCGAGACCGTGGCCGCGGTGACGCGGGCCGTGCCAGACCCCAGCCGCGTCTGGCTGGTGGGCGGGCCGGTGCGGGATCTGCTGTTGGGCCGGCGCCCGCATGATCTGGATTTCGCCGTGGACGGCGATGGGCTGGCCGCGGCCCGGAGCGCCGCCAACGCGCTGTCGGCGGCTTTCTACCCGCTGGACGCCGAGCGCGGCGTGGGGCGCGTGATCGTGTCCACGGCCGGCGGCCCGCTCACCCTGGATTTCGCGCGGCTGCGCGGCCCCGATATCTACGCCGATCTGGCCGGCCGGGATTTCACCTTCAATGCTCTGGCCGTGCCGCTGGCCGAGCCGGAAACCGTGCTCGATCCGCTGCGCGGCGCCGCCGACCTGCGCGCCAGACTCGTCCGCCAGTGTTCGCCCAGCGCCATCACCGACGATCCCCTGCGCGCGGTGCGCGCCGTGCGCTTGGCCGCCCAGCTCCCCGGCCGCCTTGATCCCGCCACCCGCGCCGCCCTCCGCACCGCCTCCCTGGCCGCCGTCTCCGCCGAGCGCCAGCGCGATGAGTTCATCCGCTGTTTGGGCGGCCCGCACGCGGCGACGGCGGTCCGGGTGCTGGAAATGACCGGTCTGTTGGCCCAGCTGGCGCCAGAGCTGTCGGCGCTGAAAGGGCTGGAACAGTCACCGCCGCACACGCTCGATGTGTGGGAGCACACCCTGGCGGTGCTGACGCGCCTGGCCGAGATCATCACCGTGCTGGGCCGCGTGCATGATGTGGACGCCGCTTCCGACCTGATTTTGGGCTTGGTATCCGTGCGCTTGGGCCGGTATCGGAGCCAGATCAGCGACCACCTGGCGGAAGCGGTGAGCGGCGAGCGGCCGGCGCGCTGGCTGTTGATGCTGGCGGCCCTGCTGCATGACGCCGCCAAGCCGGCCACGCGCAGCGTGGATCCGGACGGGCGGATCCGGTTCTTCGGGCACGAGACGCGCGGCGCCGCGCTGGCCGCGGACCTGCTCACCCGCCTGCGCTTCAGCGCGGACGAGGTCAAACGCGCGCGCCTGATCGTGGCCCACCATATGCGGCCGCGTCAATTGACCCAGGCCGGCGAGCCGGGCGCGCGCGCCATTTACCGGTTCTTCAAAGACACCGGGCCGGCCGGCGTGGAGGTGGTGCTGCTGGCCCTGGCCGATTACCTGGCCAAGTTCGGCGGCAGCCCTCCGCCCCCGGACGAATGGGATCACCTGGTGGCCGGCTGCGCCATGCTGCTGGAGGCGTATTACGAGCGGCGTGAGGAACGCGTCCTGCCGCCGGCATTAATCACGGGCGATGAGGTGATGGCCGCCCTGGGGTTGAAGCCCGGCCCGGAGGTCGGGCGCCTGCTGGAGGCGGTGCGCGAGGCGCAGGCCGCCGGCGAAGTGCATGACGCGGCGGAGGCGCTGGCTTATGCGCGCCGGCAGCTGGCCGAGCCCAATGACGCGCCGGCCTGAGGCGCGCCCGCCCTTAAACACCACCGCCGCCGGCTCGATGCCGGCGGCGGTTTTTTTGATCGGCGGAGACGCTCAGGGATAGACCTCGGCCAGCACGGGCTCATACGCGGACCGGCAGCGCCCGAACGGACACGAACAGCCCTCGGGCGGCAACCGGGGGGTTTCCGCTTTGGCGTAAGCGCCCTGCAAAGCATGGCACACCGGACAGGCATCGGCTGGCACAGACACCCGGATCAACGTCACACGGTCATTCTGCTGCAAGCGGTCCAGCGCCGCGGCAAGCTCTTGAGAAGTAGGCATAGGGTCAATTTTAAGGGCGTCTGGGAAAATGACAACCCCCGTTTAGGCGGCTACTCGATCACGGCCGGCGCCGGGACCGCCTGGCGCGCCCGGTAGGCCAGCCCGCTTTCCACCCCAAAAATGATCAGGCCGACCCAGACCAGCGCGAAGCCGACAAACTGGTGGGGCGAAAACGGCTCACCGTAGATGAACACGCCGATCAGAAACTGCATGGTCGGGGCCAGATACTGCAGGATGCCGATGACCGAGAGCGGGATGCGCTGGGCCGCCGACGCGAACAGGAGCAGCGGCACGGTGGTGACCAGCCCGGCGCCGGCCAGGAGCAGCGCCTCGAGCGGGCCGGAAGTGAAGAAGGCGCCCTGCCCGGTCGTCTCCATCACCAGCAGATACACCACCGCCGGCGCCAGCAGCAGCGCCGTCTCCAGCGTCAGCCCAAACAGCGAACCCAGCGGCGCGGTCTTCTTCACCAGGCCGTACACGCCGAACGAGCTCGCCAAGGCCAGCGCAATCCAGGGCGGCGAGCCATAGGAGAAGGTCGGGTACAGCACGCCGGCCGTGGCCAGCCCGATCGGCTCCCATTGCCAGGCGCGCAGGCGTTCGCGCAGGAAAACCACGCCCAGCAGCACGCTGACCAGGGGATTGATGAAGTAGCCCAGGCTGGTCTCGACGATAAAAC
>JAGOBN010000236.1 GCA_017999235.1 Anaerolineales bacterium
CGCCGACATCTTAAGCAGCCTCCAGGGGCAGGGCAATGCCGATCATGATTTCTCGGCCTACCTGGACGAGCAGGCGCTGATTGACCTGGCGCTCTTCATTACCAAAGGCCAGTTCGACGCCGATACACTGCTGACCGCGGATGCCGCTTCCATCGGCGATGCCGCCCAGGGCCAGCAGGATTATGAGAACGTCTGCGCCGCCTGCCACGGCCCGCAAGGGGTGGCCATCAACTTCGACTCTATCGCCGAGCCCGAGTTTGTGCCGCATCTGGCCGTGGACAACCCGTGGGAATTCATCCACAAGGTGCGCTTTGGCGCGCCCGGCTGGCCCATGCCGTCCAGCATTGTCAATGAATGGACCGACGCGCAGCTGGCCGATGTCCTGGCCTATGCCCAGACTCTCTCGCCGGCCGCGCAAGCTTCCGGCGGCGGGCTGCTGTACGACGCCTGGTGGGAAGCCATCGGCGCGGACGAGCCGGCCGGCGATCAGCCCTTGTGGAAGACGCAGACCACCAACACCCGCACCGGCCTAGATACCTGGCGGTGCAAGGAATGCCACGGCTGGGATTACCAGGGCGTGGACGGTGCCTACGGCTCCGGTTCGCACAAGACCGGCTTCCCCGGCATCCTGGCCTCGGCCAGCCTGTCCGCCGAGGCGCTGACCGCCTGGCTCACCGGCCAGGAAAACCCGGATCACGATTTCTCGGCCGGCCTGGGCGAGGCGGAGGTCGCGGCGCTGGTGATCTTCATCCAGCAAGAGATGACGGCCCCCAACAGCTTCATCAACGCCGACAAGACCGTGACCGGCGACCCGGCCCGCGGCAAGGTCAAATACGACAACACCTGCGCCGCCTGCCACGGCCAGGATGGCAAGAAGCTCAACTTTGGCGATGACGCCGAACCGGAATACCTGGGCACGCTCGCCGCCGACAACCCGTGGGAGTTCTTCCACAAGGCGCTGGCCGGCCAGCCCGGCGAGCCCATGCCGGCGGCCCGCGCCCTCGGCTGGTCTATGGAAGACATCGCCAACCTGGCGGCCTACGCCCAAACCCTGCCCATCAAGTAGCTGCCGCCGCTTACGGTCCACCACCCCCCCGCGCTCCCGCCGGCCCGAACGGGCGGGAGCGCGGGCTGGAGTTTGACCATCATGCTGTCCGCGTTGTTGCAGCGGTTATTCAACTCCCGCCCCTGGCGGTCGGTCTTCCGCCACGGCTGGCCCGATAACCCAACCGACCGTTCGCTCGCCATCACCACCAATCTCTTTCTGCACGTCCACCCGGCGCGCGTCAGCCGGCGCAGCCTGCGCTGGTCCTACACCTTCGGGCTGGGCGTCATTGCCCTCATCCTGTTCGGCTTGCTCGTCGCCACCGGCATTCTGATGATGTTTTATTACGTGCCCTCGGTGGAACGCGCCTATCAGACGGTCAAGGCCCTGCGCACCTCCGTCTCGCTGGGCGAGTTCATCCGCAACTTCCACCGCTGGTCCGCGCACGCGCTGGTGCTGACCGTGATCCTGCACATGGCGCGCGTGTTTTACACCGGCGCGTATAAACCGCCGCGCGAGTTTACGTGGGTGATTGGCGTCGGGCTGCTCCTGCTCACGTTCGGCGCCAGCTACACCGGCTATCTGCTGCCCTGGGATCAACTCGCCTATTGGGGGACGACGGTGGGGACCAGCATCGCCAGCTATGCCCCGGTCCTCGGCCCCGTGATCCGCGAACTGCTGTTGGGCGGCCCGGAGGTCGGCCAGAGCGCGCTCACCCGCTTCTTCACCCTGCACGTGGCCGTGGTCCCCGTGCTCCTGATGCTGGTCATCACCCTGCACCTGTGGCGGGTCCGCACCAGCGGCGGGTTGGCCGCCAGCGCGCCCGATCTATCCGAGGATGCGTCTGCGGAGGGGGTTTAGCCATGTCACCGTCTCCCCGCCCTCCCGCGGCCGACCCCGACGACGACACCCTGCCGGCTTTCCCGGTGGTGCTGCTCTGGGAAATGGTGCTGGCGCTGGGCGTGGTGCTGGCGATCCTGGTGTTCTCGCTCATCAAGCAGGCGCCACTGGAGGAGATCGCCAATCCCCTGGTCACCACCGACCCGGCCAAAGCGCCGTGGTACTTCGTTGGGCTGCAGGAGCTGTTCGATCATATGCATCCGACCCTGGCCGGCGTCATCATCCCCGGCCTGCTGGTCACCAGCCTCATCGCCCTGCCCTATCTGGATCATTCACGCGCCCAGGCCGGGGTCTGGTTTTCCTCGCCGCGCGGCGCGCGGCTGGTGGCGGGGACGGCCGTTTATACCCTGGTGGTCATGACCGCCTACATTGTCTTAGACAACGCCTTCAGCCCACGTGAATTATTCCGCGCCGTGGCGCCGCTGTGGGTGACCCAGGGGCTGGTGCCGGGCGGCATTATCGCCGTGCTCGTCGCCCTGCCGGCGCTGACGGCGGTGTGGGTCGGGAAAGCCACCGTCCGCGAGGTCATGCTGGTGTTGTTCACGGTGCTGCTGTTTTCGGCGGTGGTCTTCACCACCAGCGGTTTTCTGTTTCGCGGGCCGGGCTTCAAATTGTATTGGCCCTGGCAGATGCCAGATGGCTACAACCCGTGGGATGGGCTCTAGGCCGCCGGCTCGGCGGCGCCGGCCCCCGCGGCCCAGGGAGAAGATCCATGTCTGACACACCCAAACGTTTCACCCGCCGCGCCTTTTTAAGCTGGACGTGGACGGCTTCGTTGGCCGGCCTGGCCGGGCAGGCCGGCTGGGGGGTGTTCCAGTACATCACCCCGCGCCTCGCGCCCGGCACGTTTGGCGCCGCCATTGAGGTGGGCGCGCCCGAGGACTTCGCGCCGGGGACCGTCACTTACTTCCGCCAGGGCCGGTTCTACATTTCCCGGCTGGAAGACGGCGGCCTGCTGGCGCTCTGGCAGCGCTGTCCGCATTTGGGCTGTACCGTCCCCTGGCGCGAAACGGCGGGAGCGTTCGCCTGCCCATGTCATGATTCGGCGTTCACCCGCACCGGGGAGGTCATCAACGGCCCGGCGCCGCGCCCGCTCGATCTCTTCCCCATTAGCCTGCTGGACGGGCAGCTGGTGGTGGATACCGGCCAGCGCCTCGAGCGCGAGGCGTTTGACATCGCCCAAGCGTTTTTCCCCCCCACCGAGGCCTGATGCGACCGGCAGAGAATTACGCGCCGTTCGTGATCGCCGGCCTGGGGCTGACCTGGGCAATTGGGGCGGTGGTGCAGATGCACTTGCTGCGCGAGCCGGCTCGGCTGGAGACCGTCCAGGCGACCGAACAGGCCCACTCGGAAACGGCCGGCCGCGCGCTGTTTGACGAACATTGCGCGGCCTGCCACGGCGCGGCCGGCGAGGGGAAGCCCGGCGTGGGACCCGCGCTGAACGCACGCGAACTGCTCAAGACCACGCCGGACGAAATCCTGTTCGGCCTGACCAATACCGGCGTGCCCGGCACGCTCATGCCGGCCTGGGGTCAGGCCTTTGGCGGCCCATTCACCGACGACCAAGTGCGGCAGCTGGTGGCCTTTATGCGCGCCTGGGAGCCGACCGCGCCGGAAACCCGCGCGGCTGATTACGCGCCCGACCCGGAACGCGGCGCCGCCATCTTTGCCGGCACCTGTTTTGTCTGCCACGGTGACGAGGGCCAAGGCACGGAGCGCGGCCCCCTGCTCAACGACCCGGCGCGGCTGGATGATTTTGAGCCCCCCTGGTACCGCAACACCATCGCCTACGGCCGGCCGGCCAAAGGCATGCCCAGCTGGGGCGCGGTGCTGTCACCGCAGCAAATCGACGACGTCGTCGCGCTGTTGATGGCCTGGCGGGACGGCCAGAGCGTGCGGGCGGCGATCCCGCTATCCAAACGCCTGGCCAGCGCGCTGTTTGCGCTGCAGCAATTCGACCCGGTGGACGCCCATTACTATCTGACGGCCGCGCTCCCGGAAGCTTCCGGGCCGGCCGCGGCCGAGATCCAAGCCGCCCTGGACCTCATCGCCGCCCGCGACCGGGCGGGGGCGGAGGCGCGTGTGCTGGCGTTGCTGCCCCCGGAACAGATCGGCCAGGAGCTGTATGCCGCCTATTGCGCCTCCTGTCATGAGCTTGACGGCACTGGCGGTCTGGGCAAAAGCCTGCGCGCCAACGCGTTTATTGTGGACCGGGAGGACGCTGAGTTGGTGCGGTTCCTCGCGGCCGGCCGCGAAGGGACCGCCATGGATGCCCTGGGAGGGGTCCTGACGGAGGAGCAGCTGGGCTACATTGTGTTGGTACTGCGCGCCTGGCAGTAGCCGCCGTCAGGGCGCCGGCGGCGGGAGGTTGTGGCGGCGGGCATAGGCAATCACTTCCCAGCGGCGGCGCAGGCGCAGTTTGGTCAGCACACTGTGGACATGGTTTTTGACCGTGCTTTCGCTGACCACCAGTTCGCGCGCGATCTCCCGGTTGGTGGCGCCCCGCGCCAGGAGTTGGATGATCTCGGTTTCGCGGGGGGTCAGTTCCACCGCCCCCAAAGAGGTTTCCGGCCCCGTGACGTTGAGCGTACGCGAAAAACCCATCATCACCCGGTGCGCCACTTCAGTGGACAAACTGGCCTCGCCGCGCGCCACCGCGCGCACATGCTGGAGGAGTTCCGCCACCCGTGCGCTCTTCACCACATACCCCAAGACCCCCGCGCGCAGCGCGGCAAATAAGTGCTCATCATCCATGTGCATCGTGAGACACACGATTTTGATATCCGGCTGATCAGCGCGGATGACGCTGGCCGCTTCCAGCCCGGTGCCGTCTCCCAGCGTAATATCCAGCAGCACGAGCTGGGGTTTTAGGGTGCGGGCCAGCGCAATCGCCTCGCGCTGCAAGCCGGCCTCGCCCACCACGCACATGTCCGGCTGGGAGTTAATCAGGCGCACCAGACCGTCGCGAAAGAGGGGGTGGTCATCCACCAGCAGAATCGTGATCGGCGCGGCGGCCGGCTCACGCGCTTCCGGCTCAGCGGCCGCCAGCTCCAGCAGGCTGACGGCGGCCTGCCCGTCGCCGGGCAGTTCCGCTTCCCTGCTCGGCCAGCCGCGGTCGGGGGGCTGCTCGCCCGTCGGCCGGGGCGCTGGCGGAGAAACCGGCCCGCCGGGATGGCCGGCGCCGGCCCCGCGGAGGGCCGCCTCTTCAATGGCTTTGCGCAGGCCGCCCGAGCTAAAGATGACCAGGCCCAGCCCCGCCATCAGCAGCAATTGAAACACGACTTCGTTGACGTGCCGGCTGACATCCGTCCACACGAACAGCCAGGTTTCCAGCAGATGCGCGCAACCGAGAACCAGGATCCCGATCAACAGCACCCGCACCCAGCGCGCCAGGTGGCTGTTATGCCGCGGGCGCGCCCGATAAGACGCCACCGCCGCGCCGGCCAACACCAAGTCCAATCCGACGGAGACTGCTTCGAGGGAGTCCATAGGGAACCTCGGGTCAATGCCTAACTAATTTTGGGTTCGTACCATCGCCAGGTCAGGTCTAACACTCTCGTCATCCGAGGCCAGCCAAAGCCATGTATTAGATCCGTCGTTGGGCAAACCTTCTCCCAACCTGGATCAAATTACGAGCGTTTTTAGGCAAAATCAGGGAATTTTATGACAAAGAGTACCTGATTTAATGCAATATCATCAATAGTACTCTACTGTGGGTATGCCAAGCGTTAGGGGGGTCAAATCCGATCCATTCCGAGCCATGGCTGGCTGGAGTGCGCGGGTTAGGCGCTGACGCGGCACACCAGCCCTTTGAGGTAGTCCCCTTCTGGAAATTCCAGCGCCACGGGATGGTCTGGTGCCTGGCTCAGCCGGCGCAGGATCTGCGCCTCGCGGCCGGCATCCAGCGCCGCGTCGGCCACGATCTTCTGAAACAGCGCTGGCTCAACCACGCCCGAGCACGAGAACGTGATCAGCCGGCCGCCCGGCCGCAGCAATTTAAAGGCCAGACGGTTGATGTCTTTATAGCCCCGCGCCGCGCGCTCAATCTGAGATTGGGACTCCGCGAATTTGGGCGGATCCAGCACAATCACGTCGAACTCCCGGCGCGCATCCCGGAACTGCCGCAAAAGCACGAACACGTCCCCTTCCAGATGCTCCACCCGCGCCTCGGCCAGGCCGTTCAGCTCGGCGTTGCGCCGGGCCAGCGCCAGCGCCGGGCCGGAGGCCTCCACCTGGGTCACGCGCTCGGCGCCGCCCAGGAGCGCGCTCACCCCAAACCCGCCCGTGTAGGCAAAGCAATTCAGGACGGTCTGGCCGGCCGCCTGCCCGCGCACCAGCGCCCGGTTCTCGCGCTGGTCGAGGTAAAAGCCGGTCTTGTGGCCGTGGACCACATCCACCTGAAAGCGCGCGCCGGCCTCGTCAATCTCGATCAACTCCGGCGGCGGCTCGCCGGCCAGCACGCCGGCCAGCGGCGCCAGGCCTTCCTTGGCGCGCACGTCCACGTCCGAGCGCTCGTAAATGCCGGTACTGGGCCACAGCGCCCGCAGCGCGGTCACGCTCTCCGCTTTCCAGCGCTCGGCGCCGGCCGAGAGGTATTGCACCACCAGCCAGTCCGCGTAGCGATCCACGATCAGGCCCGGCAGACGGTCGGATTCGGCGTTGACCAGACGCCCGGCCGT
>JAGOBN010000237.1:0-1380 GCA_017999235.1 Anaerolineales bacterium
GGGCCAGATAAGCCAGATCCGGCCGGCCGAGCTCGGCGGCCAGGGACAGGATATCGCGCGCGTCGGCGCCGCGCCCATGCAGCAGGATCAGCGCGGCCGGGGCTTGGTCCACCGGCGCGCCGGCGGTCAGGATGGGTTGGGCGGCGTGGGGGTCAGGCGACATGCGGTTTACCCTTTAGCTTCCGGCGCTCAAAGCTGCAAAGGCTTCAAGACCTTTTCGATCTCACGGCGGTGGGGCTCCAGCCAGGGCGGGAGCTGCAGACCGCGGCCCAACCGGGCGGGGTCTTCATCCACCGCAAAGCCTGGGCCGGCGGTGGCCAGCTCCACGATGTGGCCGTCCGGGTCGCTGGTGTAGATGCTCTTGAAATAGACGCGGTCCATCACCGGCGAGACGCGCACCATGGCCTGGACCAGCTTCTCGCGCCATTCCAATTGGCTGGCCTCATCCGGCACCGCCAGGGCAAAGTGGTGGGTCTGGCCGGTCCCCATCTGCGCGCGGCGTTCGCGCGGGCGCTCGAAGTAGGTGATGAGCGTGCCGGGCCGGCCCGCGCTGGCAGTGCCAGCGCCCTCCACGCCCCAATACCAGTGCGCGCTGTTGGGATCGTCAAAGTTGCTGGTCATCTTCACGCGCCGCATCCCCAGCAGGCCGCTAAAAAAGGCGTCGGTGCGCTGGATGTCCGCGCCGATGGCGGTGATGTGGTGCATGCCCTGGCGCAGGGCCATGGCCGGCGTAATCTCGGCCACCGGCTCCGGCCAGGTGGCGGCGGCGATGGCGGCCTCGTCGCGGTTGCGGACCAGCATCTCGGCCGGCGGGTCGCGGCGCGCGGTGCCGATCTGGTCCGGCGCTTCGTCCACGGTCCAGCCCGGCCCCTCCGTGGCGATCTCCAGGATCACGCCGTCCGGGTCGCGGAAGTAGATGGATTTGAAATAGTGCCGGTCGAGCGGGCCTTCCACCTTCAACCCCAGATCGGTCAGCCGGCGCTTCCACTTGAGCAGGCCGTCCTCATCTTTTACCGTCAAAGCGAAGTGGTGCGTGCCGCCCAGCCCCCACTGGCCGCGGGGCGCGCGCGGCCACTCAAAGAAGGTGACGGCCGAGCCGGGCCGGCCCAGGTCATCGCCAAAATACAGGTGATAACTGCTCGGATCGTCAAAGTTCACGGTCTGCTTGACCAAGCGCAAGCCCAGGATGCGGGTGTAGAAATCCACCGTGCGCTGGGCGTCCGCACAGACGAGCGTGATGTGGTGCAAGCCAAGGATGGTCATGGGCGGCCTCCATCAAGTGATTACAAGAACTATATCGCTGCGCCGTTACGGCGGCGTCAACGCGCGTGAGGACACACGGGCCAAGAACTGGCAGCGGATGGCCTTCGGCCGCAGCGG
>JAGOBN010000237.1:1480-6605 GCA_017999235.1 Anaerolineales bacterium
AATTGAAAGCGGAAAACGTTCAGGCCGATTAGCGCGGTGACGGCCATCACCAGCGCGGCCATGATCATCGACGCGTTGGGGAAAAGGTTCTGAAACACCCAGCCGGTGAGCAGCGGCCCGAGGACGCTGCCGGCGGCGGCGAAGGACTGCTGGAGGCCGATGACCTGGCCGCGCCGGCCGGGCGGGGCCGCGTAGGTGAGCAGGGCGATCAGGGACGGGTTGGAGACGCCGTTGCCCAGCGCCACGAACGGGATTGACAGCACCCAGATGAGCGGCAGGGGCAGCAGCGCCATCAGGCCGAAGGCGCCGGCGGTGATGGCGCGCCCGGCCACCACCAGCCGCGCCTCGCCCCAGCGCCGCACCAGCGGGCCGATCAGCCCGAATTGCACGCCGATCTGGCACAGCCCCACCAGGGTCAGCACGGCCCCCACCGCGCGCTGAACGATCTCATCTGACCAGCCGACGAGCACCACCTGCTCGGCCCACAAGACGTGGATGGTCTGAAAAGAGAAAAAGGCCACTTGCCCCAGGAAAGCCACGCTCAACAGTACCAGCAGGGCGGGCTGACGCAGCAGGTCTAGGCTGCCGGCCGGCCGCGTGGCCCGGGCCGCAGCTTCCCGCTGGCGGCGCTCGGCCGGGATCGATTCCGGCAGGAGGAACACGGAGAGCAGGATGGTGGCCAGCGAGACGCCGGCGGCGATGAAGAACGGCCAGCGCGGCCCCAGCCAGCTGGCGGCCAGCCCGCCGAAGGCCGGCCCAAAGACAAAGCCCAGGCCAAAGCCGGCGTTGACGGTCCCCAGCCCCTGGGCGCGGTTGCGTTCGTCGCTGATGTCGCTCATGTAGGCCTGGGCCACGGAGACATTGCCGCCCGTCAGCCCGTCGATGACGCGGGCCACATACAGCCAGGCCAACCCCGGCGCGGCGCCGGTCAGCAGCAGCGCCAGCAGCGTGCCGGCCTGGGACGCGATCAGCACCGGGCGCCGGCCGACGCGGTCCGAGAGCCGGCCCAGCCACGGCCCCGCCAGAAACTGCGCCGCGAAGTAGACGCTGGTGAGCGCCGTCACCTGCCAGGCCGCCGCGCCCAGCTCGTTCTTGGCGTAGAGCGGCAGGACCGGCATGGTGATGCCCACGCCCAGCGTATCCACGAACACAATCATGAACAGCGGGAAGCGCGGCGACCGCGTGAAGCCGGCCAGGCGCCGCCAAAAATTGGGGCGGGTCATGAGCGGGCCTCGCGGACCGGGCCGGCCGCCGGTTTGTGGACCGGCAGGCGGTAGAACCCCAGCGCCAGGCCCGCGCCGAGCGTGGCGATGGTGACCAGGCCGGCCATCCACATCGGCGCGTTGGGATGGACGTTGTCGAACAGAAAGCCCGCCATCAACGGGCCGGCGATGTTGCCGAGCGCCGAGGCGGATTGATTAAGCCCGATCACGCGGCCCCGATCGCCGGGCGGGGCGGTAAAGGTCAGCAGCGCGATCAAGGCCGGCAGGGCCACGCCGCCGCCGATGGAGATCAACGGGATGCCGATGATGACGGTGGCCAGGCTGGGGAACAGCGCCATCCCCACGAAGGCCAGGCTGCGCGTCAGGTTGCCGAAGATGGCCAGGTGTTTCTCGCCAAAGCGCCGGATTAAAGGCCCCACCAGCCAGGTCTGGGCCACCACCCCGAACAGGCCGACCGCGGTGAGGATGGCGCCGACCGCCTGCTGCACCAGGGTCTCGGGCTGGCCGGGAAAGACCAGCCGCTCCAGCCAAAGCACATACACGGTCTGGAAGGCGAAAAAGCCCAGGTTGACGCCGAAGACGATCAGCAGCAGGAGCGCCAGGGACGGCTGGCGCAGCAACTGCCAGTTGGATTTGGCCGGCCCGCTGGTCTGGATGCGCGCGGCCTGCCGGCGTTCCGGGGTGAGCGATTCCGGCAGCAGGAAGGTGCTGAGCAGCACCGTGAGCAGCGCGATCCCGGCCGCCACGAAGAATGGCACGCGCGGGCCGAAGAACGCGGCCAGCCCGCTGCCCATGGCCGGCCCGAAGACGAAGCCCAGGCTGAAGGCCGCGTTGATCAGGCCGAGGCCGCGTGCCCGGCCGCGCTCGTCCGTGATGTCGCTCAGGTATGCCTGGGCCACCGAGATGTTGCCGCCCGTGAAACCGTCGATCAGGCGCGCCACATACAGCAGGAAGAATCCCGGCGCGAAGCCCGTGATCAACAGCGCCGCCAAGGTGCCGGCCTGGGACGCGATCAGCACCGGCCGCCGGCCGAAGCGGTCCGACAGCCGGCCCAGGAGCGGGCCGGCCAGGAACGAGGCCGCGAAGTAGACGCTGGTCAAGGACGTGATCTGCCAGGCGGCCGCGCCGAGCTCATTCTTGGCATACAACGGCAGGACCGGGATGGTGATGCCCAGGCCAAGCACGTCGGTGAAGACGATCATGAAGATGGGGAAGCGCGGCGAGCGCAGAAACTCCAGGAATCGGTTCATGCCGCCCGTTCCAGGGCGGCCAGAATCCGGCTGTCCGCGAGTTCGCGGTTCTCGCCGTGCCACAGCCGCCGGCCGTCCGGCGCGCGGCGCGTGTCGACGTAGATCTCCAGGCCGTTGCCGTCCGGGTCGTCGAAATACATGGCCCAGCTGATCCAATGGTCCACGGCCGCCACCGGCACGCCGGCCGCCCGCAGCGCTTGATAAGCCCGGGCGAAGGACGCTCGATCCGGAACCTCGAAGGCCACGTGGTACAGGCCGACGCCGCGCGCGTCCGGGCCGGGCGCATCCGGGCCGACCTGCTGCAGCGCGAGCTCGTGGTGGAAGTCGCCGCCGCTCAGGAACGCGTATTGGCTGCCAATTTGCTCCACTAGATGCAGATCAAAGAATTGGGAATAAAAGGCGCACGCGCGCTCCAGGTCCCGCACTTTCAGGTGGGCGTGGCCGATCTTGGTCCGGTACATGCTGATACTCCCGCGCCGCCGGCGCGCTGAAAGAGGCTGTTGTGGGCGTCAAGCAATGGGGGATTATACCCAGACGCGGTCAGGCGCCGCGTATCTCAGGCCACAAAAAGCGCAGCGCGGCGGGCAGGCGGCGCGCCCAGGCGGACTCGCGGTGCTCACCGCCGGCTTCGGCCACGAACTTCAACTGCCGGCGCGGGCGATAGCCCTTGTCTTTCAACAGGGCGTACATCGGCCGGGCGTTGGCTTCGCGCGTGCCATGATCGAGGTAGATCCGGCCGTCCGGGGCCGGCGCCTGGCGCACAAAATCGTAGATGGCGCCGTGGACGGGCCACAGCGCGGGGCTGAGCGCGCCGACGCGGCTGAAGGTCTCCGGCCGGCGGAAGAAAGCGTACAGGCTGATCAGGCCGCCCAGGGAGGAGCCGAGGATGCCGGTGGCTTCCCGCTCCGGGCGCGTCCGATACTGCGCGTCCACCAACGGCTTGAGGGTCTCTGTCAGAAAATCCACATACGCCTCGCCGCGCGCCGGCCACCAGCCCGGAAACGGGTTGTACTCGTTCTGGCGCTGTTCGCCCGCGTGGTCCACGGCGACGGCGATGGCCTCCCGGCCTTCGGCGCTCAGGGCTTCCAGGGTTTCGTCCGCCTGCCATTCTTCGCCCCCGTAGCTGGTGGCGCGGTCAAACAGGTTCTGGGCATCTTGGAAGTACAGCACCGGGTAACGCCGGTCGGTGTGCCAGTATGACGGCGGCAGATAGATCAGCACGCGCCGGCGGTTGTCCAGCTGCGGGCTGTACACGGCCGGCCACACGCGCACGTCGCCGGTGACGGTGTGGCCGGGGTTCTGGCTCCAGGTCCCGTAATCCAACGCGGGGGCGTCCACGCGCTTACGCCGCCGCTTCGAGCGCGGCGCTGGGGCTGAAGGCCATTGGCCGGGCGCGGCGCGGGCAGCTCGCGGCCCGCCGATTGCCGTTCCGGGCCGCGCTGGTGATGGCCGGGACGCTCACACTGCCTCCTCGGCCGAGGGCGCGGCCGGGCCGCGCTGGCGGCGGGCCAGGTCATAGGATTGCCGCAAGAGTTCCAGCGCGCGCTCCACATCGCCGGGGGCGCGCAGATAAAAGCTCACCCACCCGGTCTGCGGCAAAAGGTGATGCGGCGCGGCGCGGCCGGCCGCCACCACTTCGTCCCGGATCTTTTTGGGGAAGGGGATATCCAGCAGCGCGTCGCCGTGCAGGTGGCCGATCTCACGCCGGGCGCCCAGCCGGTACTCGGTGCCGCCAAAGCGGTGCGGCTGGCTGGTGACGCCGGCCCAGGTCATGACGGCCGCGTGAATCTGTTGACTGGCGCCGCGCAAGGACATGGCAGGTCTCGCTGGAGGAGGGTTGGCAAGTAAGCTTAGCGCGCCAGCCACAGGGTCAGGGGGCTTTGAGCGCGGCGTCGAAGAATGCCACGCTGCGCTGCATGGCGGTGGTGAAGAACCCGGACAGGTTGTGGTTGTCGCCCTCGTACGTGTAGAACTCCACCGGCCGGCCGGCGGCCAGCATCTCCGCGTACAGGGTCTCCGAAGCCGCCAGCGGCACCGACTCGTCCGCCGTGCCGTGATGCAGCTGCAGCGGCCCGGCTAGATCGGCGAGGTAGCTGTTGGCCGAGAGGCTGCTCCAGAACGCCTGGATTTCGGCGGGGTCGGTGTATTGCGCCACCCAGGCCTGGCGCCACCGATTGCGGCCGGGCGAGGGCGTGGCGGTGCCGGCCGCCGTGGTCGGCGCGGGGGTGGGCGTGCCGCGCGCGAACAAATCCGGGTAGGGCGCCACGACGCCGGCCCAGATCACGCCGGCCCGGACCGCCGGGTTGACCACCATGGACCGCAGGGTGATATACCCGCCCATCGAGTGGCCCCACATGCCAAGGCGGGCGGGGTCCGCTTCGGGGTAACGCTGCAAGGCGGCCACCGCGTTGAGCACATCCACCGTGTAACCGGGATCGCTGTACGCGCCGCGCGCGTCGCCTTCGGATTGATCATGCCCGCGGTAATCGGACCGGAAGACGATGTAGCCGTTGCGGGCCAGATTGTCCACATAGGCCACGTAGCGCTGGGTGGTGCGGTATTGATCCGGCGGGATGTAGCCGTGGTTGAACACAATCACGGGCCAGCCGCCGGCCGGCCGTTCGCCGTCCGGCACCGTCAGCAGCGCGTAGA
>JAGOBN010000238.1 GCA_017999235.1 Anaerolineales bacterium
TCTCCGGGGTTGAGGTCGCCACTGAAGTGGCGGTGGCCGCGTGGGTGGCTGACGACGCGGCTGTGGCCGAGGCCGGCGCCGTGGGCGGCATGGCCGTAGGCTCCGGCATTGCGGTGGGCAGCGAGCCGCAGGCGGCCAGCCCGCCCGCCATCAGGACGACCCAGCTCAGGACACGGGTTTTTATCAGCATCGCGGGGTCAATCGGCAGCGACCGCCGCCCACTGGGGGGCCGCCGGCCGCAACGCCTCGTCCAAGAGCCGGTCAAAATCCGCCACGCTGGCGGCCGTCAACAGCGGCACCCGCAGCACGGCTTCGCCCGGCAAGCCGGTCACATAGCGGGCCGCGTGTTTGCGGAAGAGGAGCAGGCCGGCCTCCGGCCCGTAGAACTCCAGGTTCAAAGCCAAATGCCGGCGCATGAGCCGCGCCTTGGTCTCCAGCGGCACCTGGTCCCGGTCCAAACCCGCAAAGATCCACGGGTTGCCGATGGCGGCCCGCCCGATCATCACGCCGTCACAGCCGGTGTGCGCCCGCATACGGGCAATGTCGGCCACGGTCTTCACATCGCCGTTGCCGAGCACGGGGATCCGCACCGCCTGTTTGACCTCGGCGATAGCGTCCCAATCCGCCTGCCCGCCGTAGCCCTGGCTCTTGGTGCGGGCATGCACGGCTACCAGGCTGGCGCCGTTGTCCTCCAGCCGTTTGGCGTTGGCCACGTGGTTGCGGCTGCGTTCATCCCAGCCCAAGCGCAGCTTACCCGTCACTGGGATCCGCAGCGCCGTGGACAGGCGCCTGAACAGCGTCTCGATCTTATCCGGGCAGCGCAGCATGCCGGAGCCGGCCCCGCGCTCGGCGATGGCGCGGACGTAACAGCCCATGTTGATGTCGATCACGTCCGGCGCCAGCGGGGCCGGCTGATCTTGCAGCCGCAGCGCCACTTCCACCAGCCGGTCCACGTCATGGCCGTAGATCTGAAACGTCATCGGCCGTTCGCTGGGGGCGAATTCCAGCTTGCGCCAGCATTTGGCGTCGCGCTTGCGCGTCACGGCCAGCTCATCCACATTGACAAACTCGGTATAAGACATGGCCGAGCCCAGCTCGCGGCAAATCAGCCGGAACGGCAAATCCGAGAAGCCGTCCATGGGCGAGAGGAGCGCGTCGCCGAGGATGGGGAGTTCCCGGATAAAAAAGCGAGGGAGGGGGGACGGAGGCGTCACGCCCTCATCATACCAAAGGCCGCCGGGAGAGGCCTATCCATAAAAAGGCCCGCCGGCTGATGGCCCCAGCTGGCGGGCCCTGCCTGGAGGAGGGCTGACGAGATAATCAATCCCCCAGATCGCGCGTGGCCCGCAGGTTCTCAATCGCGTCATAGCTGCGATCCGCCACCAGCGGCGGGTTCACCAGACGCAGCGCCCGCAGATTCTCAATCGCGTCATAGCTGCGGTCCGCCACCAGCGGCGGGTTCACCAGACGCAGCGCCCGCAGATTCTCAATCGCGTCATAGCTGCGATCCGCCACCGGCACATTCAGGCGCCGCGCGCGGACCGCCTCCACCCCATCATAATAGTGGTAATAAGCGTACAAGACGGCCGGCGCCTGGGTCTGGGCGTAAGTCTGGAGGCCGTCCACCACGACCACGGCCGCCCAGGCCGTCAACGCTAACGCCACCACTCCTAAAACGATCTCCAAGAACACATGATGCGAAAGATATTCCACAACTGGGTTGTGGTGAACGGTCCCCCCATGCGCGCCGCTCATCACCGGTCGCGGCTGTGAACTGAACGCGGTCTTGCGTGGCATAGCAGCCTCCTGTTTGTGATCAGCTCCGCCAAGCTTAAGCTTCTGTCCAAAGCCACCATAGTCCCAACCGCCTGACAAAACATGCCCTTTCTTGCCAATTGGCCGCGCCGCGCCGCCCGCTTCGCCGTATAATAAAAGCGGCGACGGCGTCTCCCTTTTAGTGGGCAGGGGGGAACCATGTCCACACCGTGCGTGAAAATCGCCTTGGAGCAGTTCCAGACCTTTGGCGATCTGCTCTGCTATTTGCGCCACCGCGCCGGCCTCACACAGCGTGAACTCTCCATTGCCGTCGGTTATTCAGAAGCCCAAATCAGCCGCCTGGAACAGAACCGACGTCCTCCGGATGTGGCGACTATTGCGGCCCGTTTTCTCCCTGTTCTAGATCTGGATAACGAGCCGGAGGCCGCCGCGCAGCTATTAGGGTTGGCGGCCCAGCCTCACCCGCAGCACCTCAGCGGCCCCGATGAGTAAATCAAGTTCCGACCGACGGGACCGATAACGAAGAGTGGATTAGGTCTATGATCTCGAGCATCTCCGCCCTCCGCTCCTTCGAGTATGATCTCGTCGCCGGCGCGCCGCAGCGCGGCCAGGGCGGGCCGGCGGCCGGCGCGGAGATCCCCGGCCAGAAAGCGGCGGGGGAACCGCTCTCGGCGGATGAACAAGCCGAGGTCGAGAAGCTCAAAAGCCGGGACCGCGAGGTGCGCGCCCACGAGCAGGCCCACCAGGCCGCCGGCGCCGGCCTGATCACCCGCGGCGCTTCGTACAGCTATCAGCGCGGGCCGGACGGGCAGCAATATGCCATCGGCGGCGAGGTCGGCATTGACGTCAGCCCCGTCACCGGCGACCCGGCGGCGACCCTCCGCAAGGCCGAGCAGATCCGCAGCGCGGCCCTGGCGCCGGCCTCGCCCTCCCCACAAGACCGCGCTGTCGCCGCCGCCGCCGCCCAAATGGCCGCGGCGGCCCGGCAGGAACAGGCTCAAAAGGCCTATAGCCAGACGTCCGCCGGCGGCTCCGCCACGTTTTCCATCCGCGCGTAGTTAAATAAAAACGCCCCGGCCAAGCCAGGGCGTCGGCAGTTCCAGACAGGCGCCAGCTTAAAGCACGGCGTCCTTGAGGGCCTTGATCGGGCGGGCCTTGACGACCTTGCGCTCGGGCTTAGCCTTGATGGTGATGGGCTCCTTGGTGAAGGGGTTGATGCCCGGCTTGGCCGCTTCCTTCGGCTTGTGGATGGCCGACAGTTTGAGCAGGCCGGGGATGATGACTTCGCCGGGGATCTTCTTGGACCCCTTCTTCAGCTCACCGATGACGACGGTGACCATGGCCGCCAACACATCCGCCGCTTCCTTCTTGGAAACGCCGGATTCGTCGGCCACCGCCGCCACAAACTGCGATTTCGTCAGCTTCTTCTTGGCCATCTGAAAATTCTCCTTGGATGAGTAAACAGGTCGTTAGAGCGCTTGTTATACCGCCAAACGCCCTAAAAAGCCAGCAAATCGGCCATTGCGCCGGCGATGGCCGCCTCGTCCGGCAGCAGCGCCCGCGCCAAGCCGGCGTTGTACGGCAGCGGGCAATCCGGCACCCCCAGCCGGCGCACGGGCGCATCCAGAAATTGGAAGACCTCGGCCGCCACGGTCGCCAGGATCTCAGCCGCGAAACCGCCGGTGAGCGTGTCTTCATGCACCACCAGGCATCGGCCTGTTTGGCGCACGGACTCCAGCACCGCGGCCTGATCCCACGGCACCAGCGTCCGCAGATCAAGGACCGTGACCCGGCCGGCCAACGCCTGCGCGGCTTCCAGACAGCGATAGACCATCTCGCCCCAAGTGACCACGGTCAGGTCGGCGCCTTCAGCCACCCGCGCGGCCACGCCAAAGGGCAGCGCGTAGTCGTCGCCCGGATAGGGCCGGCGGGCCGGCGCGGTGTCCAGCAGCGCGCGATGCTCCAGGAAAAACACCGGGTCTTCACCGCGCACCGCCGTCCGCAGCAATCCCACGGCATCCGCGGCATTGGATGGAAACGCCAGCCGCCAACCAAGCATACGCGCCAGGGTCGCCTCGCCGCTGACGGTATGAAACGGATCGTTGCTGCGTTTGCCCGCGCCCACCGGCACCCGCACCACCATCGGCGCCGCGAACTGGCCGGCCGTGCGCCAGCGCAGCCAGCCGCCGGTATTCAGCGCTTCCGTCGCCGGGTCGATATACTTGCGGAATTGAATCTCGGCCACCGGCCGCAGGCCGGCCAGCGCCAAGCCCACCGCCCGGCCGATGATGCCTTCTTCCGAGAGCGAGGTGTCCACCACGCGCTCCGCGCCGAAGCGCGCGTACAGGCCGTGCGTGGCGCCGTGCACGCCGCCCTTCACGCCCACGTCTTCACCTAAGACAAGCACCCGCGGCTCGCGCGCCAGCTCGGTCTCCAGCACGCGGCGCACGCCCTCGACCAAATTCACGCGCGGCCCCGCGGTGTCCGGCACGGCGCTGCCCGCCGGCGCGGGACCGCCCTCCGGCCCCAATCCGCCCACGCGCGGCGGGCCATCCGCCGAGAAGATGAAGCGCCGGACCTGCGCCGGGTCCGGCTCCGGGAGCTGCAGCGCCTCGGCCAGGGCCGTGCGGACTTCAACTTCCACTTCGCGTTCGAGGGCGTCCCAGTCCACCGCCGGCCCCAGGAACGCGCGCAAAAGCGGCACCGGGTCGCGCTCGCTTTCCTCGGCGCGCTGCGCCGGCGTTTTGTAGGCTTGCGTATCCGCGATGGAATGGCCGGCCAGGCGCGGCACGCTCAGGCGCAGCAAACAGGGTCCGCCGGCGCGGACGTGCGCGACAGCCGCCGCGATCGCGGCGGCGGCTTCCGCCGGCCGGACGCCGCTGGCGGGCAGCACGCGCAAATCCTGAAAGCTGGCCAAGTTGGCGGCCAGGTTGCCGCCGGGGGTTTGCAGCGCGGCCGGCGTGGAGAGGGCGTAGCCGTTGTCTTCGATGAAGAACAGCACCGGCAAGCGGCGCGTGGTGGCCAGGTTGAGGGCGGCCCAGAAGCCGTTGGCGGCCGTAGAGCCGTCGCCGCCATGCGCCACAGCGAGCGCCCCGCCCCACGCGGCCTGGCCCAGGCTGGTTTGGCGATACCGCGCCGCCTGCGCCCACCCGGCCGCCGGCGCGTACTGCGCGCCCACATCGCCGGGCGCCGGCAGGATCGTCGGGCCGCCCTGGCTGGGCCTGGAGTACAGCACCCCGCAATCCCGGCCCGCCGCCGGCCCGCCCAGGCGCCCCAGGCCGGCCGCGAAGAGTTCGCGCGGCGTCAGCCCCAGCGCCAGCGCCAGCGGGCGCGAGCGGTAATACGGAAAAACGCCGTCATGGGGATGCGTGAGGGCCTGGCCCACCAGCACTTGCGAGAGCTCGTGGCCGCGCGCCGAGAATTGGTATTGGATCTGGCCGGCCGGCGCCAGCTCGCGCTCCTCGATCAAGTCGATCCAGCGCGAGGTTAAGACCAGGCGCGCTACCCGGAGCCAGTCGAGGGAATTAGAAGCGGCCGGCACGGGTTGAGGCGGCAGGCAGTTGGCGATGGGGCGCTGGGGGGTTAGGCGGCCGGCTGGCTCAGCATCAACACCGACCAGCGCCCGGACTGCGTCACCTCGCCCTTTTGGTTGAGGACATTGAGCTTGATGCTGACGGCCCCGCCCTTCAGGCGCGGCACGGCCTTGGTCTCGGTCACCTCGGCCTCCACATGGATGGTGTCGCCGAAGAACACAGGCTTGCTGAACTTCCACTCCTGCACTTCGCGAAAGGCCAGCACCGTGCCTTCCATCACGCCCGTCAGCGTGACCAGGCCGGAGGCGATCGACATGACGCACAGCCCGTGGGCGATGCGCTGCCCGAAGGGCGTGCCGGCCGCGTAGGCGGCGTCGGTGTGGATCTGGTTGTAATCGCCGGAGAGGCCGGCGAAGCTGACCACGTCCGTCTCGGTGATGGTGCGGCCCATGGTGATGATCTTCTGGCCGACGGCGAACTCTTCAAAATACAGACCGCGGCGGGAGGCGAGCGACATGGTCAGGCTCCTGTAGGGCGAAAAGAAAGGGCGGCGCGCGCCGGGCGCCGGCTTATTGATCCAGAAAGCGGCGGCCCGCCGCGGCACCCTGCGTCTCAACGATCAGCGCCAGCGTCTGCTCAAACTCAACCACCGTGCGCTGGACGGCCGCTTCCAGCGCATACGGGAACAACACGCCCGTGGCCGGGTTATCCAGGTTCATCCAGGCGTGCGAGTCCTTGGGCAGCAGCCGCTTAAGGAGCGGCTGCAGCGCCGGGAACAGCCATAGCGCTTCCAGCGGCAGGTAGACGCGGCCCGAGCGCAGCTTGGGGTGGTTGAGCAGATAAGGTTCCAGGGCCTTCATCTTGGCGGGCGGCGGCAGCTTGGCGCGCTCGTGGTCCTGCTCGCCGGGGATCAGCGTCTGCTGCTCCGACCACAGCTGCACGTAATTGGAGTGGGCGTAAAAATCCTGCGCGCCGTGGGCGAGCCGGCCAAACGCGGCCCAGGCCGCCGCCGGCTCCACCGCTTGCGCGGCCGCGCGCCGGCATTCTTCGATATACGCCAGGGAGTCCGCGAAGCGGCTGGAGTCGAAATGAAATTCTTCGCGGAGCAGGCCGCTCAAGCTGTCCTGGCCCAGATTGGCCTGGAGCATGACCGTTAAGGCGGGGGCGGAGACCCGCCGGCCCACGGCCTGCTGCATGATTTGGCGGTGATATTGGGCATCCATGCCCCTACTGTACCAGAGGTTGCCGCGCGGCCAAACCCGGCCGGCGCGGCGTCACTTAACCGTGACGAG
>JAGOBN010000239.1 GCA_017999235.1 Anaerolineales bacterium
CAATACTGGAACCAACATCGCCATCCCTTTGTCTGGGGCCGGCGCCGGCGCCATCATGCTCGTCGGCCCGCCGGCGTGGCTTTGGTGCCGGCCGTTAGTTAAGCGACTTGCCGGATGAACCACTTAGATGGCCAGCTAACCGAGCGCAGGTCTCAGTTGCCGGCCAAGAACATGTCGATCACGTCCGCCAGCCGCCGGGTCTTCCCTCGTTCCAGGGCGGTGGTTACGGTCGCGGCGCTGTGCTTGGCTGATAACTCAGGCAAGAGGGCGCGGGCCGCCGCCACAGTCTCGCCGTCGGCGGCCGGATCATGCAGGGGCAGGGCCAGCAATTCGAGTGCGGCCGGCCCGGGCTCGGTTTGCGCAGTGAGCAGCGCCAGCCAGACCAGGGCATCCAGCGCGACAAAATCAAAACGGCCCGCCCGGGCCTCCGCCAAGGCTGCCCGCAAATAGTGCCGGGCTTCCAGCGGCGCCCCCCGGCGGCTGGCCACCGAGCCGAGATTATTGAGCGCCAGGGCGATACCCAGCCGATGGCCACTTTCCCGGTGGACGGTCAACGCTTGTTGATAGTAGGCCTGCTCCTCTGCCAGCCGGCCGGCCCGCTTGGCCGCCGCCCCGAGGTTGGTCAACACCGCGGCCGTGCGCCGGGCATCATTGAACGCGCGTGAGATTTGCAGCGCTTCATCCAAAAGAGCCGTGGTGTGTGTGTCGTCGCCATGATCGACCAAAGCGGTGGCCAGGTTGATGAGGCTGGAGGCAATCCCGACCTGGTCGCCGAGTTCCCGGCGCAGGGCCAGTCCCTCGCGGTGCAGGCGGACCGCCTCCGCATAGTCGCCTAGACCGCTGACAATGACGCCGAGATTATTCAGGGCGCTGGCCGCCTCGGCCGGGAGCTGGTAGGCGCGCGCTACTTGTAATTGTTCGGCGCAGTAGGCGCGGGCGCGTTCATATTCGCCGGCCGCCCGGGCGGCCGTGCCCAGGCCGTTCAGACAGCGCGCCAATTGAGCCGGCTCGAAGGTCTGCCGGAAATAGGCGCAACCCGCCTCCAACAGGGCCACCGCCGGCCCCCGCTGACCAAGGTTGAGAAGCAACTGCGCGCGGCTGACGTTGAGGCGGGCGGCCAGCCGCCCGCGCTCGTCGGTGGCGCTCCAATCGGCGCCTAACGCCGCCACCGCTTGCGTCAGCCACTCCGCGCCTTCCTGATAGTGGCCGCGCACATCCAAAAAGCGATAGAGTCCCGGCCAGAGCTGGGTGAGCACATCGACCTGCTGTGCGGCGACGGCCCAGCGCCAGGCGGCGCGCAGGTTGTCGAACTCGCCGGCGATGGCCGTGATCACCGGGCTTTCACCAGCCGGCGCATCGGCTTGGCGATAAACGCCGGCCAGCCAGCGCGCATAAAACCCGGCCTGCCGGGCGGCCAGAGCGGACTGATCGCTGGCGTGCGCGGCCAACTCGTCCTGGGCAAAGCGGCGCAGCACCGCGTGCAATTCAAAGCGCGCGCCGACTTGCCGCACCAAGGATTTATCCAGCAGGGTGGTGAGGATGACCGGTGTCGCGCCGGCCACGCTTTCTGCCGCAGCCGCGGGGAAGTCGCGGGGAAAGATCGCCAAGGCCGCGAACGCCTGGCGCTCCGCCGGAGTCAGCGCTTGGCACGAAGACTCCACCACCGCCCGCAGGCTGCGCTGCCGGTCAGGCACATCGCGTTGAGTGGTGGCGAGGAAATCCGTGCCGCGCCGGATCTCCGCCGCAATCGCGGCGCATCCCAGGGTCGGTGTTCGGGCGGCGGCGAGCTCAATCCCCAAGGGCAGGCCGGCCACCAAGCGGCAAATCTCCAGGATCGCGGGCCACTCCGGTTCCGCCAACTGCACGCTGGTTTGGCGGCGGCGCGCACCCTGCGCGAAGAGCTGGCCGGCGCTGTAAGTGGCCGGGTCGGCGGCAGCGGCGGGCAGCGCCAAGCCGCCGATCTCCACCACCCACTCGCTTTGCAGGTCCAGCCGCTCCCGCGACGCCGCCAGGATTTTGACGTCGGGCGCGGCTTGCAGGATGTCGGACAGCAGGCCGGCCGCCTCCACCACCTGTTCAAAGTCATCTAGGACGAGCAGCAGTTCTTTGGACTGTAAGAAGTTGAGCAGCTGCCGGCGGGGGTGGCCGCTGGTTAAGCGCAAACTGACCGCGTCGGCTAGGGCCTCGGCCAATGTCGCGGCGCTGGCCCCGGCGAGCGGCGCGTACCACACGCCATTAATAAACGTATCCGCATGCTCGGCGGCGGCCTGGAGCACGAGCCGGGTTTTGCCGATCCCGCCCGGGCCGGTGAGCGTCACCAGCCGGCAGGCCGGGTCCGCCAGCCGATGGCGGAGCTCGCTGAGTTCCGGCTCGCGGCCGACAAAGCCGGTCAGATGGCCGGGTAGATTGTGGCGCGGCCCGCGCTGAGCGGCCAGCAGGCGTTCGTAGAGCAGGGTGGTCTCGCGCGCCGGCTCAACGCCCAGGTCCTTTTCCAGGACTTGCCGGCACGTTTCGTATTGGGCCAGGGCGGCGGAGCGTTGGCCCGTGCGCGCCTTCAGCCCCATGAGCTGCCGATGGGCTTCTTCTCGCCAGGGGTCCAAAGCAAGGAGACGCGTCGCAGCGTCCATGGCGCGGGCCAAGGCTCCGTGGCGGCTGTGCTGCTGGGCTAGAGCATGCAGGGTGTGCAGCGCCAATTCACGGTAGCGGACTCGCTGTGCGAGCAGCCACTCTTCAAAACCAGGGGCTTCCCGCACCCAGAAGCCGGCCAGGAAATCACCGTGGTAGAGGCCGGCAGCCGCCTCCCAGGCTTCCACCTGGGCCGCGCCTGTTGCGCCGGCCGCGGTGTGCAGGTGCGTCTCGAAGGCTTCGATGTCCAGAAAATAGGGCGCGGTTGAATTGAAGGCCGCTGTCTCACGATCGATGTGCAGATGGGGGCCGGCCAGCTTGCGCAGATTGGAGAGCGCCTGCCGCAGGTTGTTCTTGGCATCGGCCTCCGGCAGATCCCCCCATAACAGCCCGGCCAAGGCCTCGCGCCGATGGGGCCGGCGATTGGCAGCCAGATAGGCCAGCAACGCCGGGACTTTGCTGGACATGAAATTGGTCAGCGGCGAACCGTGCTGGGCGACGTGTAGACCGCCCAACAAGCGGATCTCCAAAACGGCCGACATAGGATAGAGCGGGTGGCGAGCCTGGATGATGCCGAAGTGAACGGGCTGAGGATAGCATACTCCCCCAGGCTCGGCCAAGCGTCATTGGGGTGGACGCGGCGGAGCCTGGGGGAGCGTCGACCGTTTTGCGAGCGGACAGCTCACCCGTCTGGATGGCTTGGGCCAGGTGGGCGGCGGAAAGGCGGACGACGGCGGACGGACATGCCTGGGTTCCTCGAAGGAGCGGGGCGTTCTAGTCTGGCCTTTTAAGGGGCGACGGGAGGCGCAGCGGGCAGGGCCTGCAGGTACATCCAAACTGCCGCTAATTCGGCGTCGGTCATTTTGCCCAGGCCCGGCCAGGGCATCGCGGGGTTCAGCGGATGGCCGGCCGGCGTCACTCCCGTGCGCAAGGTGGTCTTGAAGTCTTCGGCGGACCAGGTCTTCAATTCTCCACTCGGCGTCAGGTTGGGCGCAAAGGGAGCGCCTGGTTCGGAGGGCTGCTGGCCGGTGAGTTGCGGTCCATGGCAGGACGGGCACCCGTGCGCATTGGCCAGGTATTGGCCGTAGGCCGCCGTCATCCCAGCCGGGGGTGCGGGCGGGCGCACGTCGTGGGCGATGGTCTCCGCGTACAGCAGGTTGCTGAAGCCGCCGAGGGCATACAGGAGTTTGGCCAGCGGCGTAAACGTGCGCGGACGGGTTGCCCGCTCGACCGGGGCAATGGTCTTCAAGTAGGCGATAAGGCTGCCGAGGTCCGTATCATTGAGGTAGTAGAAATCGTTTGAAGGCATGATAAAGACGGACGTGCCGTCGCTGCGGATGCCATGCCGGAGGGCGCGCACCCAATCTGCATCCGTGTAGCGGGCGCCAACGCCCCCTGGGCCGGCGGTTAGGTTGGGTGCATCCACATAGCCGATAGCGGGGTCTTCGAAGACCGGGCCGCCGCCCAAATCGGCGGCGTGACAGCCTTCACAGTGCATTTCCGCCCAATGACGGCCGGTTGCCAGGCTGGCGGCATCGGTCGGAATTGGGACAACTTCCTCACGAACGACGAAGGTGCGGTTGAACCGCAGTTCACTGCTGATGATCAAGCCGCCGGCCATGAGCACCGTCAGCAAGACCAGTCCTCCCAAACCGATGCCAGCCCATTTGATAAACTTTCTCATAGCCCGGTGCCTCCCAAAGATGTTGCAGAAACGAATGTGGGCGGGGAAAATCCTAGGGCGTTTCTGCAAAAACGCCCGGGTCATGCATCCACCGCTCCAGGCCGGCCATCAGGTCGGCCAGATTTAGAAAGCCTACCCGCTCATCGGTGAGCGGGTTTTCCAGGCTGAACCGCCAAACCGGCAGTCCCTCGTTATGTTCCAGCCATAGGCCAAGCACCATCAGGTGATACCGGATGGGTTGTGGGCCTAAGCGTTGATCAATTGCCATGGGGTGTGGCTCAGGTACCTTTCTGACAGTCAGCTTAGCGAACCCGCGTTTGGAGTTCATTTGCTGCGGTCCGGCTAGCGCCGCCACCTGCCCCCCCGAAGTGGGGGGTGGAGGCACTGGCCAACGGCAAGAGTTCGGCGGATGATCGCGGCGAGGGAGCAGACTATGAACGACGTGGCGCCATTAGAAATGGGTGAATATCTCAAATAGTGAGCCTGCGCCGCCAAGGGCAGCGCCGAAGATCCACCGCCAGGCGCGGGCGCGGCCGCGACCCGGGATTTGACAACTTTGCCGCCACAACGTTCAAGCGCGTCCAACGCTCGCTTTGGATCAAGCGGCGGAGAATCACACTCACCTGGCCACCGGTTTGCGACCAGCGCATACCCGATTGCTTGAGACGTTGGGCAACGAGAGGCTTACAGGCCGCTTCCAAAACGCCGGCGGCAATCGGCAGATGCTGGCGTAAGCACGCGGCCTAGCTGATTTTGAAAGCAGGTCAGTTTCTTCTGCGGCGGGGCATTTCCGCCAACAGCGCTTGGCATTCGGCTTGCCGTTGCTGCCCCAGCGTGGCCTTGTTCTTTTCGGGCATGCGCCCATAGCAAAGCTAGAAGAACTGCGTGGACTTTACTCGGCCACCGTGCGGAGAAAGGTCAGGAGGGCGCTGTTGAAAAGCTCGGGCCTCTGAACCGGCGCGAAATGGCTCACACCGGTCAGATAGACAAATGGGCCGGGATTGGCGAAGCCAGCGCCAGCGCTGTGCCGGCGCCAGCGCTCCCGCCCACCAGACTCGCCCGCGCCAGCCGCAAACCATTCATCACGGCCGCGACAGCGGAGGCCATCAGCGCGTAGCTGCACGGCCGCGTGTCGCAGCGCGCGTACCCAATCCGTGCCCCTTCACTAGCGCCGTAGCCCTGCTCAAGGGCGCGGCGCCTTCCGCTTCAACTCGGCGGAGGTCACCATCGTGTAGATTCAATCTCGCCGCCTTACCAACCCCGTCCGAGTCTGTCACCGGCGGCGCGTCTTCAGGCATGCTCCAGACCCGAAGCCGGGTAACGAGCGGACTCCGGTTACGCGGAAGGCTTGGCCGGCCCGCTTAGCACCGACATTCACGCGGCCGGGGCGGCGTCCAACTGCGCCTGAGCGCGCTGCTCGGCAGCCAGCAGCGCCGCCAGCTTGTCCAGGCCGGCTTTGAGCTGGGGCTTCAGCATGGCCACGAACATCGGCTTGCGGACAAAGGCCGGCAGCGGCAGCTTTAGTTTCATGTGGATGTGGACGCGCGTACCCTGGCCGGCCTGGATTGGCTCGAACTGAAAAGTGGCTAACATCGGGCCGGTGGACGACTCGCAAGTGAAATAATCGAACGGCCGCCAATCCAGAAAAGTCTCCGTGTTCAAGAGTTTCTGGCCGTGGACACAATGGCTTTGGGCGCCGGCCCGGGTGCGCCCGTCGGCGCCCAGCGTCCAGCGCAGGGTGTCAAAGCTCGACCATTGAACGCGCTTGCGCGGCTCGTTGTGCCAATCCCAGATGACGGACGGCGGCGCGGCAAGTTCATAGACGTAAGCCAAATCGGCCTCGGCCGCGTTGAGGAAAACGCGCTGGGCCTCCTTGATCTCCTGGTAACGCTGGTGCAGATCGAAGCTGTAGGTCTGCACCTGGCCCAGATGCTCGTAAGCCTCGGGCTGCTGATGCAGCCCGGTCCCGGTCGCGCCAATCTGCTTCAGGCCGGTCTCGGTGAACAGCGCGTAGGCCCGCCAGCCGGTGGCCGTGGCCACCTGGTTCTTCAAGAGCCGGTGGACGAGGTTAACGTCGGAGCCGACGAGCTCGCTGATGCCGGCAACTTTTTGCACGATGTAATCGCCGAAATGCGTCAGAAACTTCAGATCGAGGCTGGGGATATTGCGGCAGGCGTTGCACTCGCAGGTCGTGCGCCGATGGGAGGTCACCACGTGGTCCCGGAAAGCCACGTAGGTGGACTCGATCAATTCCAGCAAGGTCTCGC
>JAGOBN010000240.1 GCA_017999235.1 Anaerolineales bacterium
GCGGATGGGCGAACCGAGCGATATCGCCAACGCCTACCTGTTCCTGGCGCCGGATGAGGCCAGCTTCATCACCGGCGTCACCCTGCGCGTGGACGGCGGCATCCGGGTCGGCACTTAATCACCCCGCCCAGCATGCACGCCGCCGATTTGCTCACCAGCCGGGCGCGGCTCACCCCGGAGCGGGTGGCGTTGGTGGAGCTGGCCGCCGGCCGGCGCCACACCTACGCCGAGCTCAACGCGCGCGCCAACCGCGCCGCCAACTTTCTGCGCGCGCGCTATGGCGTCCAAAAAGGCGACCGCGTGGCGCTCCTGGCGCACAACAGCGTCATCTACCTGGATTTGCTGTACGGGCTGGCCAAGATCGGCGCCATCTTCGCGCCGCTCAACTGGCGGCTGACCGCCCACGAGCTGACCTACATCGTCCAGGATTGCGCGCCGGCCGTCCTGATTTGCGGGCCAGAATTTACAGAGGTGCTGGCCGAGATGCGGCCGGCGCTGACCGTGCCGCACTACCTGGGCGCCGAGGGCGCCGTGCTGCCAGACGCCGCCTATGAGGCCGAGCTGGCCGCCGCCTCCGCCGCCGAGCCGGAGCGTCCGCCCCTCTCCGGGGACGACCTGTGCTGCTTGCTCTACACTTCCGGCACCACCGGCCGGCCCAAAGGCGCCGGCCTGCCGCAGCGCCAGGTGCTGTGGAACTGCATCAACACCGTCATCAGCTGGGGCTTGCGCGAGGACGATATCTCGCCGGCGCTGACGCCGCTCTTTCACGCCGGCGGGCTGTTCGCGTTTCTCACGCCGATTCTGTACGTGGGCGGCCGGGTGGTGCTGGCGCGCACCTTTGAGCCGGAGGCTTCCCTGCGCGCCATCACCGCCGAAGCCTGCACCGTCATCCTGGGCGTGCCGACGCTCTTCCAGATGTGGCTGGCCGCGCCGGGCTTTGCCCAGGCGGATTTCAGCCGCGTGCGCTTCTTCATCAACGGCGGCGCGCCCATCCCCGCGCCGCTGGTGGCCGCCTGGCGCGCGGCCAAGGGCGTGGTCATGCGCCAGGGCTATGGCCTGACCGAGGCCGGCGTCAATTGTTTCAGCATGACGGACGCCGAGGCCGCCGCCAAGCCCGGCTCGGTGGGCAAACCGATCTTTCACAGCCAGGCGCGGCTGGTGGACCCGGCCACCGGGCTGGAAGCCGCCGCCGGCGAACTGCAGATCGCGGGCCCGCACGTCTGCGCCGGCTACTGGCGCAACCCGGCCGCCACGGCGGAAGCCCTGCGCGACGGCTGGTTTCACACCGGCGACATGGCCCACCGCGATGCCGAAGGCTTTTACTACATCGTCGGCCGCTACAAGGACATGCTCAAGAGCGGCGGCGAGAACGTGTACGCGGCCGAGGTCGAAGCCGTGTTCCGCGAGCATCCGGCCGTGGCGGACGCCGCGCTGATCGGCCAGCCGGACGAAAAGTGGGGCGAGGTCGGCCTGATGGTGGTGGTGCGCCGGCCGGACCAGGCCGCCAGCGAAGCCGATCTATTAGCTTTCTGCCAGAGCCGCCTGGCCAAGTTCAAAATCCCAAAACGCGTGATCTTCACCGATGGCCTGCCCTACTCACCCTACGGCAAGGTGGAAAAGGTCAAACTGCGCGAGCGCTATCTCTAATCACCCAATCACCAATCACCAATCATCAATCACTCAATCACCAATCCCATGCCCACTCTCGCGGTCAACGATCTCGAACTCTATTACGAACTCCACGGCGCCGGCGAGCCGCTGGTGCTGATCGCGGGCCTGGGCTACGACGGCTGGCAATGGCACCGCATGCTCCCCGGCCTGGCGGAGCGCTTCCGCGTCGTGGTGTTTGACAACCGCGGCGCCGGCCGATCCAGCAAGCCGGCCGGCCCCTACACGGCCCAGCTGCTGGCCGCCGACACTGCCGCGCTCATCACGGCCCTCGGCCTCGGCCCCGCGCACGTGCTCGGCCATTCGATGGGCGGTTTCGTGGCCCAGGCCCTGGCGCTCAGCCGGCCGGACCTGGTGAATAAGCTGATCCTGGCCGCCACCAATTTCGGCGGGCCGCGCCACGTGCCGATCACGCCCGAAGCCCTGGCCGTGCTGACCGATACCCAGTCTGACCCGCTGGAGCGCCTGCGCCGCGGCGTCGCCATCAGCACCGCCCCCGGCTGGGCGGCGGCGCATCCGGAGAGCGTCCAGGCCTGGCTGGATTACCGCGCCGCGCATCCGCTGGACCCGGCCGGCTACCAGGCCCAGCTGGCGATTGGCCTGAGCCTGTATCCTGAGGCCGCCTGTTTCGAGCCGCACCTCCCAAACCTCCAGGCGCCGACCCTGATCCTGTTTGGCGCGCACGACAAGGTGGTGCCGCCCGCCAACGCCGAACGGCTGGCGCGCCAGATCCCGGGCAGCCGGGTTGAGATCCTGCCGGAGGCCGGCCACTTATTCCCCTTTGAAGTCCCGGAAGCCGCCAACGCCGCGGTCATCCGGTTTCTAACCACGTCTGGATCGGAGGTGATCAGTCTCACGCATCACACCTGACGTTCCGCCTGTATTTTGGCTGCTGATTTCCAATTGAGGAGAAGAACCGAACATGAAGCTCTTACGCAAATTCGCTTTTCTGACCGTCGCGGCCTCGCTGGTCTTGGCCGCCTGCGCGCCGGCCGCCACCCCGGAGCCGACCCAGGCCCCGGCGCCGACCGCGGCGCCCACCGACGCCCCGGCCCCCACCGACGTTCCCGCGCCGACCGCGGCGCCCACCGATGTTCCGGCCCCCACCGCGGCCCCCATGAAGGACCCGGTCATCGTCGGCCTGATGTCGGATAATTCCGGCGCCCTGTCCGCCTACGGCAAGATGCTGGAGAACGGCTTCGCCCTGGGCCTGAAGTACGCCACCAACGGCACCAACGCCGTCGCCGGCGCGCCCATCGAAGTCATCATCAAAGACACGGCCAGCGTGCCGGACACCGGCACCACCCTGGCGCGCGAAGCGCTGGAGAAGGACGGCGCCCAGGTCCTGATCGGCGCGCCCTCGTCCAGCGTGGCCCTGGCCATCTCGGCCGTGGCCGCCGAGAACAAGGTGGTGTACATCGCCGGCCCGGCCGCGTCCCCGGCCCTGACCGCCGCCAACTTCAACGTCTACACCTTCCGCAACGGCCGCACCAGCGTGCAGGACGCGCTGACCATGGGCGCCGCCCTGGTCAACCTGTCCGAAGCCAAGACCTTCGTGCAGATCGCGCCCGACAACGCCTTCGGGCGCGGCTCGGCCGCCGCCTTCTACGCCATCGTCAAGGGCGCCGGCGGCGCGTTCCCGCTCAACGATACGGCCGATGGCGCCGGCTCGGTCTTCGCGCCGGCCGACACCACCGACTTCACGCCCTACGTCAACCAGCTGCTCGACTCGGGCGCGGACACGGTCATCGTCACCTGGGCCGGCAGCTTCGTGGCCCTGTTCCAGTCCCTGCAGCAGTCCGGCGTCTTCGACCAGATGACGGTGGCCACCGGGATGGGCGATAATGAGGCCCTGAAGGCCGGCTACGCCGACGCGATTGGCGCGGTGGGCGTGAGCGTCTACCACTACAGCCTGTTCGACAACGACGTCAACAACTGGCTGGTGGAGAACCACCAGGCCGACTACGGCACCCCGCCGGACCTGTTCACCGAAGCCGGCTTCAACGCCGCCATCATGCTGGTCAAGGCGCTGGAAGCCACGGACGGTGATCCGTCCGCCGACGCCCTGATCGCGGCCCTGGAAGGCCTGCAGTTCGACGGCCCCAAGGGCGCCTACGAAGTGCGCGCCACCGACCACACCCTGCTCCAGCCGATGACGCTGGTGAAGCTGGTCAACGCCGACGACCCGGACTACAAGTTCGTGGAGTTGGTGGAGTTGTTCGACGCGGCCCAGACCGCTCCGCCGTGCGCCGTGCCGGCCGAGCTGAACCGCTGTAAGTAAGCGTTCGACCGCCGCCGAGACACGGAGACACAGAGTGAATTCAACCCGCCTCTGTGTCTCTGTGTCTCAGTGGCCCATTTGGCCGACACCCAGAAGGCTGTGATGAGCGACGATTTCATCCTTGAAGGCCAGGGGCTGGCCAAACACTTCGGCGGTTTGCGGGCGGTGGATGGCGTCACCCTGCGCGTCCAGGCCGGCGCCTTGCACTCCATCATCGGCCCCAATGGCGCCGGCAAGACCACGCTCTTCAACCTGCTCAGCGGCACGCTCAAGCCCACCCGGGGCCGCGTGCTGCTGCGCGGCCAGGACATCACCGGCCGGCCCCTGCATCAGATGGCGCGCCTCGGGCTGGGCCGGTCGTTTCAGATCACCAACGTCTTCCCCAATCTAACCGTGCTGGAGAATGTGCGGCTGGCGGCCCAGGCCCTGGGCCGGGACAGCCTCAACTTCTGGCGGCCGGCCGCCGCCTTCACCCGCTACGCCGAACACGCCGAGCACGTGCTGGGGCAAGTGGGCCTGGCCGCCAAGCTGGCGGTGCCGGCCGCGGCCCTGCCGCATGGCGACAAACGCAAACTGGAGCTCGCCATCATCCTGGCCGGCGATCCGGCCGTGCTGCTGCTGGACGAGCCGACCGCCGGCATGGCCTCCGAGCAGGTGCCGCAGTTCATGGACCTGATCGGCCAGATCCGGCGCGCGGGCGGCAAAACCGTGGTGCTGGTGGAGCACAATATGAGCATCGTGATGAGCGTCTCTGACCAGATCACGGTGATGCACCAGGGCCGGCTGCTGGCCGAGGGCACGCCGGCCGAAATCGCCGCCAACAAGGCCGTGCAAAAGGCCTACCTGGGCGAACACGCCGAGTGACGCGCATGCTTGAAGTCGACACCATCCACACCTTCATCGGCCAGTTTCACATCCTGGAAGGCGTCTCGCTGAGCGTCCCGGCCGGGAGCATCACGGCCCTGCTGGGCCGCAACGGCGCCGGCAAGACCACCACCCTGCGCTCGATCATGGGCCTGGTCCCGCCGCGCTCCGGCGTCATCCGCCTGGACGGCCAGGACCTGCGCGGCCGCCGGCCCTACGAGATCGCGGCCCTGGGGATCGGCTATGTGCCGGAGCATCGCGCCGTGTTCCGCGACCTGACGGTGGAGGAGAATCTGCGCATCGCCGAACGCCGGCGCGGCGATCTGGCCAAGCGCCAGGAGTTCCTCTTTGAGCTGTTCCCCGATCTGCTGAAGTTCTACAAATTGCCGGGCGGCCAGCTCTCCGGCGGCCAGCAGCAGATGCTGGCCATCGCCCGCGCGCTGGTGGCCGATAACCGGCTGCTGCTGATCGACGAGCCGAGCGAGGGCCTGGCGCCCGTGATTGTGGACAACATCGTCCAGGCGCTGCGCCGGCTCTCCGCCCAAATGACCGTGCTCCTGGTGGAGCAGAATTTCCGGATGGCCGCCGCGCTGGCCGACCGGTATTACATCCTGGACGACGGCCAGGCCGTCCACTCCGGTGAGATGAAAACGCTGGCCGGCGATCCGGCCCTGATTGCGCGCTATTTGGGCGCCGGCTGAAAGCGAGACGCCATGCGAGCCTTCTTCCAGCGCTACCGCTCCACCCTGCTCCCGCTGGGCGTCATCGTGCTCCTGGCGGGCCTGATGGCGTTCAGCTACCGCGACCGCCCCGGCGTGGCCGCCAACATCCTGCTCTCCGGGCTGACCCTGGGGACGCTGTATTTCCTGATGACGTCCGGCCTGTCCTTGATCTTCGGCCTGATGGATGTGCTCAACTTCGCGCACGGCCTGTACTTCATGCTGGGCGCTTACCTGGGCCACGCCATCTACGCCAATCCGCGCCTGTGGACCAATCTCCTGCCGCTGGCGCTGGCGGTCTTGGGCGGCCTGTTGGCCGGCCGCGTCTGGCTGGCGGCGCCGGCCCGCCGGCTGCCCGGGCGATTGGGCTGGCTGCTGGTGGCCGGCCTGGCGCTGGCCGGCGTGTGGGGGCTGGAAGTGGCGCCCCTGAATTTGCAGCCCAACATCCCCACCGGGGACGTGCAGGCCGCCGACGGCGTCATGTGGCTGCGCGTGCTGTCACTGACGGCGGCCGGCCTGTTGGCCGGCGGGCTGGCCACGCCCGCGTCCGGGCCGGCCAAACCGCAGCTGCTGCGCGGCCTGGGCGGCGTGGCGCTGGTGGCACTGGCGGCCGGCCTGGTTCCGGCGCGCCTCCCGCTGGAGGCGTACTTGCTGGGCCTCTCGGGCAATGTCCGCTTTGGCCTGGCGCTGGTGGTGGGCGCCGGCAGCGGCGCGCTGTTTGGCGCGCTGACCGAATGGGCGCTGGTCCGGCCGCTCTATTCCCGGCCGATCTACCAGGTGCTGTTGACCCTGGGGCTGGTCTACGTAGGCACCGAGACCCTGCGCTACGGCTGGGGCCCCAGCGGCTATCTGATGGAGATCCCCCCGCTCTTTAACACGCGCTCGCCGGCCTGCAAGGGCGCGGACTTGTGGACCGCCCTCAGCAACAGCTGCAGCACCTTTGATATGCTCGGCCGGCCCTTCCCCACCTATCGGCTGTTCATCATCGGGCTGGGGGTGGCGATGTTTGTGACGGTCTGGCTGGTGCTGACGCGCACCCGCG
>JAGOBN010000242.1 GCA_017999235.1 Anaerolineales bacterium
GTCTATGGCTTCGGCGTAGTCCACGGCGCGGTGTTCCCAATCCGCCAGGGCGGCCTGGCGCGCCAGGTGGCCGATCACCACCACCGCGACACCCAGGAAGACGGCGTATTCGCCGGGGAGCCGGCCGGCGAGCTGATTGTTGAGGCCCAACAGCGCGGCCAAGGGCAGGACGGCGGCCAGCGCCTGCCGCCGGCGCAGCAGACTCCACATCAGCCAGGCGGCGGTCTGCCAGAGCAGCCCATACGCCAAAAAAACAAAGAGGCCGGTATCGCGCACGGCGGCGCCGCTGACGAAAGCGTTGACCCAGGCGCTGGCGCGGTCACCCAGGGTCAGCGTCCGCGTGTGGATGTCCAGCCAGAGCGTGGGGATGAAAGGCAGATCGGCCAGCGGCGGGAATATCCGGCCGGCCGCCTCGGCCGCCGCCGTCAGGGAGAGCGTCAGGCTGTACGCCAGCGCGAAGCGCGCCCGGTAACGCGAGAGGGCCAGCGCGGCCCCGCACGCGGCGCCCCAGCCGAGACCGGCCGCGTAACGGCCGGCCTCCGGTACCCAGCCCGCTTGGGCGGTGCTGTGGGCCGCGATCCCCACCAGCGTCACCGCCAGCAGACTCGTCAGGACGGGCGGCCAATGGCCGCGCCACCAGCGTTCCACCGGCGAAGGGGCCGGGTCCATAACGGCCGCCGCGCTCATCGCGGCCTCGTCTGCAGCGCCGCTAGTTGCGCCTCCAGGGAGGGCGCGTTGCGCGGCGTTTGGCGCGCCACGGCGCGGCCGGTCCCCAGCGTCATAAACTCCCAGCGCCGCAGGGTGCCGTAAACGGCCGCGATGGGCTGGACCTCGCCCCGGCGCACGACGCGGGCTGTCAGCCCCAGCTCCGCCAGCACCGGCACAAAAGGTTGGGCCGCGCCGGCGCCGCCATGCGAGGCCGGGTCGATGAGAATGGCTTCGGCGCGCGCGCCGTGGTGGGCCATCCGCAGCCAGGCCTGCGCCCAGGCGACCGCCAGCGACGGCGTCACAATCAAGATCAGATCACGCGGCGAGACGAGCACGCTGGCGCGGGTCAGCAGGCCGCTCAGCGGCAGGGTCTCCGGGGCTGGATGCAAAGGCGTTAACGCCTGGAGGTGATCCCAGAGGTAAGCCAGACCGGGGCGGGGCGGCGTGAGGCTGAGCTCCGCGCCGCGCGCCGCCATCAAGCCCACCGCCAGCCGGCGCTGCAACAGCTGGGCGGCCAGGGATGCGGCCAGCAAGACCACCAATTCTTCGGTGCCGTCGGCGCCGGCGCCGGCCTGGACGGCGGGATCAAAATCCGCAATCACCCAGACGCGCGAGGTGGCTTCCGGCTCAAAGACCTTGGTGTAGAGCGCGCCGCGCCGCGCCGCGGTCCGCCAGTGAACGTGGCGCAGCGGATCGCCGGGGACGTGCGGCCGGGCGGTGACGGCGTTGACGGTGGCGGCCGGCAGCGGTTGGCGCAGCAGTTGTTGTTCGCCGAGCGTGGGCGTGTGCGGCAGCAGTGAGCGGGGCAGGGCGGCCAGCGGCGGATAGACCACCAGCGTCTGCGTGCTGGCATAGCGCTGGCGGGCCAGGAACAGCCCCAGGGGATCGCCCAGGCGCAGCTCCCAATGGCCCAGCGTGAACGTGCCGCGCCGGGTGCACAGCGCGTGCGCGCGCCACGTGATCCGGCCGCCGCCTTCCACTGCGCGGACGCTGGCCAAACTGTAGCCGGGCAGGTCGGTGGGGTCCGCCACCTCCGCCCAGATAGCGGGCAGGGTGGAGCGGTTGATCAGGGTGAGGGTTTCTTCCAGCTCTTCGCCCACTTGCATGGCCGCGTAGCGCAGGGCGCGCTGGGCGGTGACCTGGCGCGCCAGGGAGCGGGTCCAGATAAAGCCGCTCAGGAGCAGGCCGGCCACGGCCGCCACGGCCATGCTGGCTTCGGCCGTGGGCGTGGCCGCATACCACAGCAGCGCGGCGCCGAGGGCCAGGGCCGGCAGCCAGCCGCGCAGTTCAATGGTGATCTCGCGCTCGGCTTCGACCCGGCGCCAGACGATGGGACGCGCTAGGCGGGCGCGCCCGGCGGACCACAAGCGGCGGATCATATCCACGGATTATAATGCTCGCGCCCGCCCGGATCGAACACATGCCCACCCCTTGGATTGAACTCGCCCCCCAGCACAAGCACGGCCTGACGCTGGCGCGTCCGCTGCTCAACGCCGCCGGCACGCTGGGTTTTGCGGGCGAAGCGCGCGGCGCGGCGGCGCTGCCGGCCTTGGGCGCGTTTATCACCAACCCGTTTACCTGGCTGCCGCGCACGCCGGCCGCGCCCCCGAATGTGGCGCCGCAGCCGGACGGCGTGCTGATCCACACCGGCCTGCCCAACCCCGGCCTGCGCGCCGGCCTGCGGCGGCATGCGCGGGAGTGGGCGCGCGAGTTTCGGCGGCTGGGCCTGCCGGTCCTAGTCCATCTGGCGGCCACCACCCCCGCCGACGTGCGCCGCAGTCTGGAGCTGCTGGAGCGCGCCGAAGGCGTGCAGGGGCTGGAGTTGGGCGTGCGGGATGAGCTGGCCGGGGATGATTTGACCGCGCTGGTGCGCGCGGCGCGCGGCGGGCCGCCGCTGGTGGTGCGCGTGCCGGCGGCGCGGGCGGTGGAATTGGCGGCGCTGGCCGTGCGCGCCGGCGCTGATGCGTTGACGGTGGGCGCGCCGGAGCGCGTGACGCGGGAGGTGGCGGGCCGGCCGATCACCGGCCGGCTGTATGGGCCGGGCCAGTTTCCGGCGGCTTTGAAGGCGGTGGAAGCGGTGCTGGCCCTGGGGTTGGATGTGCCGGTGATCGGGGCGGGCGGGGTGTTCGCGCCCGAACAGGTGGAGGCGCTCTTGGCGGCCGGCGCGGCGGCCGTGCAGTTGGATGCGGTGCTGTGGCGGGCGCCGGCCTGGCTCAGCGCTCCAGGATGATGGTCACCGGGCCGGCGTTGAGGATCTCCACCAGCATCTCGGCCCGGAAGCGCCCGGTCTGCACCGGCACGCCCTGAGCGGCCAGCCGCTCGGCGAAGCGCGCCACCAAAGGCTCGGCCTGTTCCGGCGCGGCGGCCTCGATAAATGACGGGCGCCGGCCCTTCTCGGCATTCGCATACAGCGTGAATTGCGAGATCACCAGGGCGCTGCCCCCGCTCTCCAGCACCGAGCGGTTCATCTTCCCGGCCTCATCTTCAAAAATCCGCAGATTAGCCGTCTTCTCGGCCAGCCAATCCGCCTGGGCGGCGGTGTCGCCGGCGCGCACGCCGGCCAGGATCACCAGGCCGGGGCCGATGGCGCCCAGCTGGTTGCCGGCCACGCTGACCGCGCCGCGTTGGACGCGCTGCAGGATGAGGCGCATGAGCGGTCGGCCAGGCCGCGTTACTTGCCGCGGTCCACGACGGCTTTGACGAGCTTGACGGCGATGCCGCCGCCGGGCACCAGCATGCTCACCGCGTCGGCGGTCACGTCAAAGAGCAGATCGCGGGAGACGAGCCCCTTGATCTGATCGCTGAGTTTTTTGCCGCCGGTCCGCATCTCGCCGGTGAGCGCGTCAAATTCCACGATGGCGCGCTTGTTCTTGGCCGCCCACTCGTACTCAAAGGCGTAGACCGGCCGGAAGTTCAGGTCGATGGCCTCCACGTCCACACGCTCCTCGTGGATCACCTGGGCGTTCTGCACCGGTTTGACGGCCTCGGTCATCACCTGGCGCACGACGGCGGTGGCGCGCACCTGCGGCGGCACCACCAGCACGCCGGCGGGCGTGAAGGCCGCCAGGTCCGCGATCTCGGTCTTGGAGAAATTGATCAGCCGGCTGTAATCCGCGCGCTCACCCGTCAGGCCGTCGAAGGTCTGGGTGACGCGGTAGTCCTGCTGGCAGTGTTCGGTGCCGGCCAGGGCGAACGCCGGCCCGCCTTTGGCGCGCGGGTCCACGGCCAGCTCCTGGCCCAGCACCGTCACCTTCATCACGTCCGGCCCGCCCACCAGGACGCTAAAGGTGCGGGTGCGGTCGTAGACGGTGCGGGACGCGATGCTGATGTGCCAGAAGGATTCCAGCCGGTTCTCCACCGAGACGAGCTGGATCTCCTCCGGCTTGGGGCGCGAGAGCAGGGCGCCCACGGTGCCGGCCACGTGGGTGGTCTTCTTTTGGTCCACGCGGTCGCGCGCCACCTCCGGCGAGAATTGAGGCACGAAGTGGAAAGCTTTTTCGGCGGCGAGGGCGATTTCCATAGCGGTAAACTCCTCGTTCCAAAGTGGCCCAATCCCACGGCCAACGCTGGGCGTTGGTGATTGGGATTTGAACTACGGCAGGCCCAGCGCGTCGCGGACCTCCGTCATCGTCTGTTCGGCCAGCGCGCGGGCGCGGCCGGCGCCATCTTCCAGGATATCCCAAACCTGCTGCGGGCTTTGCGCCAGCTCGGCGCGGCGCGCGCGGAACGGCTCCAGGTGGGCGTTGATGTTCTTGGCCAGGAGCTTCTTGCAGTCCACACAGCCGATGCCGGCCCGCCGGCACTCGGTGTCAATCATCGGCAGGTCGCCGGGCGAGAAGGTCTTGTGCAGGCTGAAGACGTTGCAGACCTCCGGCCGGCCGGGGTCGGTGCGGCGCTGGCGCTGCGGGTCGGTGACCATGGTCATCACCTTGGCCTGGGTTTCGGCCGGCGCGGCCGCCAGCTCGATGTGGTTGTTCAGGCTCTTGCCCATCTTCTGCTGGCCGTCCGTGCCGAGCACCTTGGGGTACTCGGTATTCTTCATCTGCGGCTCGATCAGCACCGGTTTTTTGGTGCGGAAGTTGAAGGTCCGCACGATCTCACGCGTGAACTCCAGGTGCGAGGCCTGGTCCACCCCCACCGGCACGGTATCCGCCTTGTAGAGCGTGATATCGGCCGCCATCAGCACCGGGTAGCCGACCAGGCCGTAGTTGACGTTGTGCGGCTGCTGGGCCACCTTCTCCTTGAAGGTGGGCAGATCGGTCAGCTTGCCCAGCGGCGTGAACATGCTCAGGATGGTGTGCAGCTCGGTCACCTGCGGCACATGGCTCTGGACGAACATGATGGTCTCGGCCGGCCGGATGCCGGCCGCCAGCCAGTCCAGGGCCATTTCGGCCGTGTTCTGGCGCAGGTTCTCGGTCTCGTCCAGGGTGGTCAGCGCGTGCAGATCCACGATGCAGTACACGCACTCGTAATCATCCTGCAAAGCGACGTAGTTCTTGATGGCGCCCAGGTAGTTGCCCAGGTGTTGGCGGCCCGTGGGACGGGCGCCGGAAAAGACACGGCCCTTCTTCGGCATAACGCTGTATCGCTCCTCAAATAAGATAGGGGGATTATACTGTGCGCGCGCCGGGCCGGGTACTGGCGCGGCTCGGAATTGGGTTTTACCGCGCCGGCCTCTGGCGCGCCGATTGAAGGAGGGCGCATGGATCGCAAGACGATGGGACTGCTGGCGGGCGTGGCAGCGGTGGCGTTATGCGGTTGTCCGGGGGCGTTCAGCCTGTGCCTGGGGAGCATGTTCGCGCTGATCAGCTACATCCCGGGCGCGGACATTGATGTCTTTGGCAGCCAGGACCCGCAGTCCGCGCTGATGTTCGGCCTGGGCGCGATGTGCGCGGGCGTGGTCTTGATCCTGATCGCGGCCGGCGCCGTGTTCCTGCTGCGCCGGCGTTTGGCCGCCCCGCCAACCGCCTAGAGTCATTGCACCTCCCCGCTGCCGGAGCCGATGGTCTGGCCGGCGGCCAGCCAGCTCGCCAGGGACACAGCCAGGCCGCTGGTCCGCAGCAGGCGCAGCTCCGTCTCCGGAGATTGGCCGGCCAGCCACGCATTCAGTTCGCCCAGCGCATAGCGGATGAGGTCGGCCCGGCGCGTGGCGCCAAACCGGAAGTCCCACAAGATGCGCGGGTCGCTCACCTCGGCGGGGAGCGGGCTGCGCGTCACGCGGGCCGCCTCCAGGTCCAAGCCGTAGCGGGCCGTCAACCGCGCCACCAGCGCGAGAAAATAGATATTGCCCACCGGCTCGAGCCGGCTGGAGCCAAAAGCGGCCCGGTCGGCGGCGGTGTAGAGCAGCTGCGTGGCCACCGCCCGGCGCAGCAGTTCCGCGCCGGCCGCCTCCGCCGGATAGCCCACATCATGCGGGGAGGGCAGCAGCAGCGTGTAGGCTGGGTAGCGCGACACCACCGGCGGCAGCAAGCCCAGCAACAGCGGATCATCACCGCGCAGCTCTGGCACTTCCGGACGCCAGTACGCGTTGTGCGCCAGGGTGAGGGTGATGACGCCGGCCGGGCAGCCCACATCCGCGCAGAAACGCGCCAGCAGGTCGTCCAGGCCGGGCAGCAGCGCGCGCGCCCAGTCCGCGTCCACGGCCGTCACCCCGAGCGCCACACGCCGGCCGACGATCAGCTCCGGGCCCGCCCAAAACGTCTCCGGAGGCGGGAGGCGGCGCCAGCCGGCGGCGGACCGGCGATAAAACTGGGGCAGGGTGAAGGGGTAGAGGCGGCCGGCCGGGTCGGCGAAGAGGCGGGTCACCTCGACGCGGGTGATGTCAGGATCTACCGGGACGATGGCCGTGATGGCG
>JAGOBN010000241.1 GCA_017999235.1 Anaerolineales bacterium
TGGCTCTGCCGCCCTGGGTGGGGGCCGAGGTCTCAACCGACGCCCATTACACCAACGCCTATTTGTCGGTGCATCCTTATTCCACCTGGCCGCGCCGGCCGGCGGCCTGAATGGGGCGCCCTGAACGGGGTACGCGCCGGCCGGCGGGGCGGCGGGCCGGTCACTTGCTGACAAACGGCACTAACTTACGCGGGCGGCCCGTGGTATTTGATACTCTAGCGTTGACCCTGTCTGCTGTTTTTGCTATTATCCCTCGGGTCTAACTGTGAAATCCTTACCAATCGTAAAACGCGCGTGGGCGGCGCTGCGCGATCAATGGCGGTGGCTGGTGCCGGGCCTGGGCGTCAAGCGTTGGATTGGCTTGATGCTTCTGGGGGCCACGCTCGGCGGGATCGGCATGGCGTACCTGTTGATCGAAATTTACCGCACCGAGCCGATGCCGGGGATGGCCAGCGCGCTGACGCTGCAGTTTGTGCCGCGCCTGGCGCGGGCGGCTCTGTTTGGCCTGGCCGGCGCAGCAGCGCTGGTGGTGGCAGTGACGCAGATTTACCGCGTGATGCTGGAGCCGTTTGTGCGGCCGGGCCAGAGCGTCGTGGCGGCCGTCAGCGAACACCGGCGGCGCGGGCGCGGCCCGCGGGTGGTGGCGATTGGCGGCGGCACCGGGCTGTCCACGCTGCTGCGCGGATTGAAGCACCGCACCTCCAATCTGACCGCGATTGTGACGGTGGCGGATGATGGCGGTTCCTCCGGCCGGCTGCGGCAGACGCTGGGCGTTCTTCCGCCGGGTGATTTTCGCAATTGCCTGGCCGCCCTGTCCGATGACGAAGCGCTCATCACGCAGTTGTTTCAGTACCGGTTTGGCGGCGGCGGGGAACTGGGCGGACATTCCTTCGGCAATCTGTTCATCTCCGCTATGGCGGAAGTAACCGGCAGCTTCGAGAGCGCGCTGCTGGAATCCAGCAAGGTGCTGAACATCCGGGGGCAGGTGCTGCCGTCCACCATCAAGGATGTGACGCTGATTGGCGAAGTGGCGGAGGCCGGCCAGGCCGTGAGCCGCGTGGCCGGCGAATCAAAAATCACCGCCGCCGCCGGCGCCATTCAGCGGGTGTTTTTGCAGCCCGGCGACGCGCCGGCGTATCCCGGCGCGATTCGGGCGCTGCTGGAAGCCGAATTGATTGTGCTGGGGCCGGGCAGCTTGTACACCAGTCTGATCCCCAACCTGCTGGTGCCGGATCTGGCGGCGGCTATCCAGGCCAGCCCGGCCGTCAAAGTGTACGTGTGCAACACTGCCACCCAGCCGGGTGAAACCGAGGGATACGCGGTGCTGGACCATATCCAGGCGATCGAGCGCCACACGGCGGCCGGCCTGTTCCCCTTCATTCTGGCCAACGCCGCCCAGCGCGGCGCGCTGCTGCCCAAGCTGGAATGGGTGCGGCTGGAGCCGCCGGTCAACGGGGCGCGGCGCGTCATCACCGCCGACCTGATTGACGAGCAAAGCCCGTGGCGCCATGACGCCGAGAAATTGGCGGCGGCCCTGTTTGAAGTATGGTCGACGAATGACCAGGTGAGCGCCCCTGTGACGGAAACGACGCTCAATTAACTCTCAAGGAGCTTTCGCATGACTAAGAAAATCGGCATCAATGGCTTTGGCCGCATCGGGCGGCTGGTCTTCCGGACCCTGAAGGCGCGCCACCCCGAGGTTGAGGTGGTGGCCATCAACGACCTGTTTGACCCGGCCACCAACGCGCACCTGCTCAAGTACGACTCCACCTACGGGGCTTTTGACGGCACGGTGGGCGTGGAAGCCGGCAACCTGGTGGTGGACGGCAAGACCATTAAGGTGACGGCCGAAAAGGACCTGAACGCCATCAAGTGGGGCGCGATGGGCGTCGACGTAGTGATCGAGTCCACCGGCCTGTTCACGGACGCCACCAAGTCCCGCGGCCACATCACCTCGGGCGGGGCCAAGAAGGTGCTCATCTCGGCGCCGGCCAAGAATGAAGACATCACGTTGGTGTTGGGCGTCAACTCGGACAAGTACGACCCGGCCCAGCACCACGTCATTTCCAACGCCTCCTGCACCACCAACGGCCTGGCCCCGGTGGCCAAGGTCCTGAACGACAAGTTTGGGATTGAGAAGGGCCTGTTGACCACGGTTCACGCCTATACCAACTCCCAGAAACTGCAAGACTTGGGCGCCAAGGACCTGCGCGACGCGCGCGCCGCGGCCCAGAATATCGTCCCGGCCGAGACCGGCGCGGCCAAGGCGGTCGGCCTGGTGATCCCGGAGCTGAAGGGCAAATTCGGCGGCATGGCCTTCCGCGTGCCCACGCCCACCGTCTCGGTGGTGGACTTCACGGCTGTGCTCAGCCGCGAAGCCAGCAAGGACGAGATCCGCGCCGCAATGCTGGAATACGCCGCCGGCTCGATGAAGGGCATCCTGGACGTGACCGATGAGCCGCTGGTCTCCACGGACTTGCGCGGCACCACTTTCTCCTCGGTCTACTCGGCCATGGACACCCTGGTCCTCGGCAATCTAGTGAAGGTGGTGGCCTGGTACGACAACGAGTGGGGCTACGCCTGCCGCCTGGCGGATGTGACCGCCATGATCGCGGGCAAGCTTTAGTTGACTAGGGGTCGGGGGCTGGGGGCTGGGCGCATGGCTCAGCCCCAGTTCCCCGGCCCCAGCCCCTGCCATCATGAACAAGAAAACGATTCGGGATCTTGATTTCAAGAAAAAGCGCGTCTTGGTGCGGGTAGACTTCAACGTCCCCCTCAAAGACGGCGGCGCTGCAGGGCAGCGCACAATCACCGATGACACGCGCATCCGCGGCGCGCTGCCGACCATCCGCTATCTGCTGGACGCCGGCGCCGCGGTCCTGCTGGCCTCGCACCTGGGCCGGCCCAAGGGCGGCCCGGAACCCAAGTACTCGCTGGCGCCGGCCGCCGCGCGGCTGAGCGACCTGCTGGGCCGGCCCGTCAAGCTGGTGCCGGACTGTGTCGGCACCGCGGCCGAGGAAGCCGCCGCCGTCATGACGCCCGGCGACGTGGTCCTGCTGGAGAACGTGCGCTTCCATCCGGAAGAAGAGCAGAACGATCCGACCTTCGCCAAGAAGCTCTCCGTGCTGGCCGATATCTACGTCAACGACGCCTTCGGCTCGGCCCACCGCGCGCACGCCTCCACGGAGGGCGTGGCGCATTACCTCCCGGCCGTGGCCGGCTTGTTGATGGAGAAAGAGATCGAGTACCTGGGGCAGGCGGTGGATAACCCCCGGCACCCCTATATCGCCATCCTGGGCGGCGCCAAGATCTCGGACAAGATCGGCGTCATCGAGAACCTGCTGACCAAAGCCGATAAGGTGCTGATCGGCGGCGGCATGGCCAACACGTTCCTGAAGGCGCAGGGGCTGGAACTGGCGGACTCGCTGGTGGAAGAGGCCAGCCTGGAGACCGCCCGCGCCCTGCTGGCCAAGGCCGGCGGCAAGCTGCTCCTGCCGGTGGACGCCGTGCTGGGCGATAAATTTGACGCCGCCGCGCAAATCCAGACCGTGGCCGTGGCCGGCGGTGTGCCGGCCGGCTGGCGCATCCTGGATATCGGCCCGCAGACCGTGGCCGCCTTTGCCGCCGCGCTCCAGGGCGCGGCGCTGGTGGTCTGGAACGGCCCGATGGGCGTCTTCGAGTTCCCGGCTTTTGCCTCCGGCACCAATGCCGTGGCCAAAGCGGTGGCCGAGTGCGGGGCCGTCACTGTAGTGGGCGGCGGCGACTCCGTGGCGGCGGTGGAACAGGCCGGCCTGGCGGACAAGATCACGCACATCTCCACCGGCGGCGGCGCCAGCCTGGAGATGCTGGAAGGCCGCGTGCTGCCGGGTTTGGCGGCGCTCAACGATAAATAGCCGCGCCGCTTGCGCGGGGCTAAGTTCCGGCTGATACTGAGAGGCACTGGCTGCGGCCGGTGCCTCTCGTTTTGCCCGGCCGCTGTTTTTGGGAAAGGATACTGAGGACTATGCGACGACCTTTGATTGCGGGCAATTGGAAGATGAACAAAACCCCGGCCGAGGCCGGCGAACTCGCCCAGGCCATGCTCCAGGCGGTCGGCGGGATCGCCAATGTGGACCGGGTCTTCTGCCCGCCCTTTGTGGCTTTAGGCGCGGTCGCGCCGGTGTTGTCGGGCACGCAGGTGGGCTTGGGCGCCCAGACCATGCACTGGGCTGAGGCCGGCGCCTACACGGGCGAAATCTCCGCCCCAATGCTGGTCAACCTGGTGACGTATGTCATCCTCGGCCACTCCGAGCGCCGCCAGTATTTTGGCGAGACCGACGATACAGTCAACAAAAAAGTGAAGGCCGCGCTCAAGCACGGGCTGACGCCCATCATCTGCGTGGGCGAGACGCTGGCCGAGAACGAGGCCGGCCTGGCCGGCGAGGTGATCACGCGCCAGGTGCGCGCCGCGTACGCCGGCGTGCCGGCTCCGGTGGAGCCCGAGACCATCATCGCCTATGAGCCGATCTGGGCCATCGGCACCGGACGGGCGGCCACGCCGGAAGGCGCCAACCACACCATCGCCCAGCACATCCGCGCCGTCATCGCCGACTTGTACGGCGCGGCCGCGGCGGCGAAAATCCGCATCTTGTATGGCGGTTCGGTGACCGGCGCCAATGCCGCCGAACTGATGGCGCAGCCGGACATCGACGGCGCGCTGGTCGGCGGGGCGAGTTTGAAAGTGGCGGATTTCCAGGCCATCGTCCAGGCGGCGTCCGCTTCGCATCCGGGCTAGCGGATTCGCGGGCGGCCGCCTTGCCCACCTTCCTGTCTTGGCTCTGGCTGCTGGCGGCTTTCGTCCCGCTGGTGTTCCTGGAGCGCTGGGTCCACCGCCACTTGCAGGGGATCTGGCTGCTGTTGTTTCGCAGCCCAGAGGTGGCGACGATTCTCTACGCCATCACCATGCTCCCCGGGGTGCTGGTGCACGAGGCCAGCCACTGGGTGATGGCGACGGTGGTGGGGGCGCGCACCGGCCGTTTCTCGCTCCTGCCGGAGCGCTTGCCGGACGGCACGCTCCGGCTGGGGTTTGTGGAGACCGAGCAGACGGATGTCTTTCGGGAGGCGCTCATCGGCGCCGCGCCTCTGCTGGTGGGTTCCGGGATCGTGCTGGCGATCAGCTATGGCGCGCTGGGGGTGGGGCCGGCCGCCGGCGCGTTGGCGGCCGCCGATGTGGCCGGGGTGGCACGCAACTTGCTGGCTGTGACGGAGGCCCCCGACGCCTGGATGTGGCTGTACCTGTTGTTCGCCATCAGCAATTCTATGATGCCGTCCGCCTCGGACCGCCGGGCCTGGCTGCCCGTACTGGCCGGGGCGGGGCTGTTGGCCAGCTTCCTGATCATCGCCGGCCTGGGCGCGCTGGTGCGGGATGCGGTGGCCGGGCCGCTGGAAGCGGGGATTCAGGCGCTGGCCGGGGCGTTCACCATCACCGTAGCCCTCGATCTGGCGGCTGTGCCGGCGCTCTGGCTGCTGGAATTGGGGCTGGTGCGGGTGACGGGTTTGCGCGTTGACTATTGAGGCCCGGCCGCGGTGCGCGGGTGGGCGGGCCTCGGAAGGCGGCAGGCGATGAAACAACCACTGCACGGGATCCGGAACGTCGTCCTCCTGGCCGGCCTCGGGCTGACGGTTTTTTTGTGGCTGGCCGCCCCCACGCGCGCTGCCACCTACACCGTAACCAGCGCCGCGGATGCCGTGGACGCCAATCCCGGCGACGGCGTCTGCGCCACCGCCGGCAGTGTCTGCACCCTGCGCGCCGCGGTCCAAGAGGCGAATGCCAGCGCCGGCGATGATGTCATCAGCTTCAACCCCGCGCTCACGACGATCACCCTCAGCCTGGCGGGCCAGGGCGAGGACGCGGCGGCCACCGGCGATCTGGATCTGGCGGCGGCCGGCACCGCCGGCCGGCTGACCATTTCGGGCAACGGCGTGAGCGTGGCCGGCGCCGGATTGGACCGGGTCTTCCAGATTCTGATCGGCGCGGATGTGACGCTGGACAGCCTGACCATCACCGCCGGGCAGGTCACGGGCGCGGGCGGCGGGGTGGCCAGCGCGGGGACCCTGATCATGCAGCAGGTGACCCTGACCGGGAATCAGGCCGCGCAGGGCGGCGGCTTGTGGGTGGGCAACGGTCAGACCACCCTCCGCCGCTCGGCTGTGGTGGCCAACCAGGCCAGCGCGGAAGGCGGCGGCGCGTACGTGTCCTCCGGCAGCCAGCTAAGCGTGAACAACAGCACGGTCGCCAACAACCTGGCCCCCAACAGCGCCGGCGGCGGCCTGTTTAGCGACTTCGCCGGCCTGACGCTGTTTAATGTTACGGTCAGCGGCAACTCGGCGGCCGGCGACGGCGGCGTCAGCGGCTCGTTCAGCGCCAAGAATTCCATCCTCATCGGCAATACCGGCGGCGATTGCGGCGGCACGGGGTTTAACTCGCAGGGCTACAACTTCGTCGGCGTGTGCACCGTGGGCGGCTCCACCACCGGCAACGTGACCGGGGCCAACCCGCTGGGGGCTTTTTCCGGCGGCGTAT
>JAGOBN010000243.1 GCA_017999235.1 Anaerolineales bacterium
CGCGCGATTGTTCCTCGGCCAGCCGGCGGGCGGCTTCTAGCTCGCGCTGCTGCTGCTCTTCTTTCTCGCGGGCCTCCCGCTCGAACTCGGCCTCAGAGGCGGCCAGGAACTCGCGTTCGAGGTCGGTAGTCTGCTGGGCGTTGAGCGGCTCGGCCGCCCACTCCAGGGCCTGCACCAGGCGCAGGCCGCGGTACAACACGCCGCTTTCGCGCAGCAGGTACTCCCAATCCTGCGCGGTCTTGCTCAGATCGCGGTGGATCCGCAGGCCTTCGCGGTTGTGGTCAATCCACTCGCGCAGCTGGGGCCATTCGCGGATCAGCGCTTCATGGGCCACTTCGGCGGTGGTATCGGTGGTGACCACCAGGCGGTTATCCACCAGCTTCTTGAGCACCTGATCGACGCTGGGCCGGTCCTCCGGGCGCGGGCTGAGTTCCTCCAGCCGGGCGCGCCGGCGCGTGTCCTGCGCACCCTCGCCCAGCTCCACCAATTGCAGGAAGAGGCGCTGGGCCACCGCCTGCTGGGCCGGCGGCAGGGCCTGATAGATGGCCTGGGCCGTCTTGGCGATGGCGCCGTGAATGCCGCCGGCCTCGTGGTAGCCGCGCAGTGTCACCAGCCGCCCGCGCCGCCGCTTCCAGGTCTCCAGCAGGGCGTGCTGCATCAGGGGCAGGGCGCCGGGCTCCTGGCCGACCTCCTTCAGGATCAAATCCACCAGCCCGGGTTCCAGGTCCCAGCCGCCGGCCCGCGCCGGCTCTTCAATCGCGCGCCGCAATTCCTCCGGGCTCATCGGGCCGACAAATTCCTGCCGGTTGGCCACGGCCTCGCGCAGGTTCGCGTACTGGGCGCAGTGGGCGTAGAAGTCGGCGCGCAGGACGATGATCACCACCGTCGGGCCGTCGGCGGTCTCGGACGCCGCGTACAGTAAATTGTCGATGAAGGCGCGGCGCTCGGCGTCATCCTTGCACAGCGTGAAGACCTCTTCAAATTGATCCACCACCACCAGCAGGCGCGAGCCCTGGCTCCGGTTGAGGTGTTTGAGCACGTGCAGATGCAGGGCGCGCGGGTCAATCCGCAGGTCGTCGATCAGGGTGGTGGTGGCGCTGAGCGATTCTGTATCGCGGGTCAGCGCGGCGGCCAGCGCCTGCAGGGGCCGGGCGGTGGGGGTGAGCAAATAGGCCGGCCAGGTGGCGCTGCCCTCGGGCGGCAGGGTACCGTCGGCCAGCGCGCCGCCGCGCTTGAGCGCCGGAATGACGCCGGCGCGGATCACCGACGATTTGCCGCTGCCCGACGAGCCGACAATCACGGGCAGGAAGCGGCTGGTGCGAAGCTTGCCGGCCAGTTTGGCCGTCAGCAGTTCGCGGCCGTAGAACTTATCCGCGTCATGCTCGCTGAAGTATTGCAGGCCCTTGAAGGGCGGCTCGCCGGGCGCCGGCGCTTCCTCGTCCTCGGCGCCGAACAGCCGCCCGGTCCGCATCCGCATGAACAGGACCGGGATGGCCCAGGCGGTCTGTTTCCGGTCAAAGACCTGCAGGCGGGCCTGATTGAGGGCGCGGTCCACCTCGCCGTGTTCGGCCAGGCGCGCATAGAACTCGCCGGCCAAGGCCCGCGCCAGTTCGATCGGCACGGCCTCCTGCATGGCCACCACGGCCGGGACGCCGGCCTGCACCAGCTTGGGGCCGAGGCCCACAAAGGGGCTGGTGGCGCCGGCCTCGCGCGCCGCGCTCTCGCAGGCCACCAGAAACGTCAGGTGCGGCAGGGTGCCCAGCGCCGCGAACATCGCCACGATGTCCTCGTCTTTAACCAGCTGCCGGTCGCCGTCGGCCTTTTCCAGCAGCAGGGCCGCCTGGCCTTCACCCTGCTGATCCCGGCGGCGGAACAGGCCGTGGCCGATGAAATGAAAAATATGGCACTTGGGCAGATACGGGGCGATGTTGAAGAGGTTGGTCGGGCCTTCGGCGATCCGGTAGCCTTCCCCCTCCAGCCGGGTCCGCAGGCCGGCCGTCAGCCCGGTGCGGCCGGGCATGAGCGTGACCTCCAGCCGGCCCTCCCGGCGCAGCTCACTCAAGGCGCGGCGCAGGTTCTCGATTTCGACCTCGAGGTTGGCGGGGACGAGGCCGGCCGGCAGATTGAGCGGGTTGGCCACCGCCACCAGCATGCGCAGGGGTGTTTCGGCAATGGGCGCCGGCTCGCGGGTTTCGAGGCTGGTATAGCGCGAGAAGGGCGTGAGCGCGGAGGCGCTGAGCGGCACCGCCTGGCCCTTGTGCCAGTGGTAGAGGCGTTCCCAGGCCACGGCGTGCAGTTCCACCGCGGCGCTGTCCACCCACAGCCGCACCCGCAGGCGGCCGTTGGATTGGGCCTCCGCCTGGCCGGTGGCTTTGTCGTACGCCCGCCGGAGATCGCCGCCGGCCGGGAAGAGCGCTTCGAAGAGCGCCAGCCCATACGCGGCGGAATCCAGCTGGGCGCGCAGGAGCGCGGCCTGATCCAGCCGGAGCTGGCCGCCGGTGAAGCGGCTGCCGTCGTCCAGCTCGGCCTCGACGGGATAGAAATCGCCGCGCTCGGCGATGGGGAAAACGCGGATCAGCAGGTCGGTATAAGCTTCAGCCATAGGCCTTCGTCGGTTCAGCGCGCCAAGCGCGCCGCCAGCAGCGTCACATCGTCGGATTGGGGAACCGCGCCGCGGTGCGCGTCCACGGCCTGGACCAATTGGTCACACACGGTTTGGGCCGCGGCCGGCCCGCCGGCGCTCAGCTGGGCCAGCAGCCGCGCCTCGCCAAAGGGCCGGCGCTCGGCGTCCCAGGCTTCGGTCACCCCGTCGGTGTAGAGCAGCAGCAGGCCGCCGGCCGGGACCACCACGGTCTGCTCATCCACGGCCGGCGCCGGCAGGATGCCCAGGGGTTCGCCCACCGCAAACGGAATGGTCAGCGGGCGGCCGTCGGGCGCGCACACCACGGGCGCCTCGTGGCCGGCCCGCGCGTAGGTGAACGCGCCCGTGCGGCGGTTCAGGATGCCGTAGGTCATGGTCACGAACAGCCCCTCGCCATAGGTGTCGAGCAGGTGGGCATTGACGCGCTCCAGCACCGCGCGCGGTGCTCCGCCCCGGGCGGCTTCGGCGCGCCAGAAGGCGTGGGTGCGGGCCATGAAGATGGCCGCCGGCACCCCCTTGTCGGTCACATCGCCGATGACCAGCCCCAGGTGGTCGGCGTCCAGCGGCAGAGCGTCGTAAAAATCGCCGCCCACGGCGCGCGCCGGCGTCATGCGCGCGCCCAAATCCACGCCGGCCAGACGCGGCAGGGCGCGCGGCAAAATGCCGAGCTGGATGGTGGCCGCCACTTGCAGTTCGCGCTCCAGGGTCTCTTTTTCGACCAACTGGGCCTGGGCGGCCCGCAGGGCCTCGTAAGCCTCGGTCAGTTCCTGGTTCTTGGCCTGCCAGGCTTGGAGCGATTGGTTGTGGGCGTTGGTCAGCCGCTGGCTCAAAACCCGGACCATCTCATACGCCAGGGTGGGCCGGCGCTGCAGGAGTTGGTTGAGGTCGGCCCGCGTCATCTCCAGCACCTGGGTGGTCTGCCGGGCGCGCACGCTGGCGGTTCGGGCGCTGTCCGGGTTGAAGAGGCTCATCTCGCCGATGTACTCGCCCGGCCCGCGCACCCCCACCAGCCGCTCGTCCGGGGTGTCCTCAGCTTTCACCACTTCCAATTGGCCGGCCAGGATCAGGTAAAACTGATCGCCGTGGTCGCCCTCGCGCACCACGCGTGTTCCAGCCGGGAAGGTCAGCGGGCGCAGGCGGGCGGCCAGCGCCTCCAACTCGGAGGCCGGGAGGGCCGCAAACAGCGGCACTTGGGCCAGAGTCTGGGCTGGGTTGGGCGGGAGCGTGGTTGGGAGAGACTCGTTCAAGGTCATCCTATTGCCGGCCAAACGCCGGCCACAGTGGTTTTTGTAGTCAGCCGGCTTGGGCGACAGCCGGATATCAATTGAGATAAATCGAGGCGGGATTTAGCCGTCATTGTACCGCAGGCTGGGGCCGGAGGATGCCGGCGGCGACGGCGCTGAGTGGACATGCCGCCCAATCCCGGAACAAGTATTGTGAAAAAAAGAAAAAACTTGACAGAGCAAATCCGGATAATACGCTTAGGCGGGAATCGCCAGGGACACCAGCTGAATTTGGAAGGCCGCGAATCAGGCGCTCCCCCCGGCGCTGGGCTAAAGGATGGACATGGAAAACACGCCTCGGTTGTTCATGGTCAACGCCCTCATGCGGCAAGCCCTGGTGGCGGTTGAGGAAGTCATGGGCCGGAATGGGCTTACGGCGGTGTTGCGCGCGTCCGACTTGGACCGGTACATCGATCAGTTGCCGCCCAATGATCTCAACCCCGCGGTCAGCGCCGCCGATTACGCGCGCTTGAATGAGGCGATTGAGAATTTCTATGGGCGCGGCGCCCGCGGGATCTTGCAGCGGGTGGGGAAGGCCTCCTTTGAGTACGGTCTGCGCGAGCAATCCGCCTTGCTTGGGCTGGCTGGGATCGCCCTGAAGGTGCTGCCGCCCAGACAGCGGATCCAGCTGGTGCTCAACAACATGGCGGCCGCGCTTAAGAAGATCAACCCCCAGGATCAGATTGACATTGACACGAGCGGGGGGCCGCTGGCCTATGTGGCCCGCACCTGCTCGGTGTGCCAGGGCCGGCGCAGCGCCAAGCCGGTGTGTCATTTGTATGTCGGCTCGATCACCGAGGCCGTGCGCTGGGCCACCGGCCACGCCTATCTGGTCCGCGAGACGGACTGCCGCGCCAGCGGGGCCGGCTACTGCCGCTTTGAGGTGGCGGAGACGCCGGCGTAAAGGCGGCGGCGGGGGAAGGGCCACTCGCCAGCGATAACAGCAGCGCTTCGTTATTTCAACGCCCCTCGCGCCGGCCCGGAACACCTCGGCGTCTAGCTCCGTTTCCCAACTCTGCGTGTCATCGTCTTTGCGGCTGGCCGGCTGCTCGTTGACAGCCTGGGCAGCCGCTAATCCGCGATCCTCGCCACCACCCGGCAACCGCGCCTCCCCGTTTGGACCCGCACAACCCGGCCCTTCCTAAGGACCATTCCCAGAGAATCGGGAGGCCCGCCCCTAGCGCCTGGGAAGCTGCCCAGCGTAAAGTGTCGTCCATGGATCGCGTTTCGGCCGTGACCGTGCCAGGTTAACGGCCGAGGAAACCATGGCTGGAGCCGCTGATGTTCGACACGACCGGAGTTCTCCTGCTCGGCGCACTGACCGTCCTATTCGGTTTCCTGACCACGCGCGCCTGGAGGTTGAGCAATGCCCTCCTGCGCTGGGGCGGCGTGGTCATGACCGGGCTGCTGACGCTGACCCTGGCAGCGCTGCTCGGACTGGGGCTGATTGGCTTCTCCAAGCTGAATGCGCGGCACGCCAACCCGGTCGTCAACCTCCGGGTGGCCAAGACCGCGGCCCAAATCGCGCGCGGCGAGCAGCTCGCGCACGCCTGTGTGAGTTGCCACGCGCCGGGGGACCAGCTCCCCCTCTCGGGCACGAACTTTGCCGCCAAATTTGACCTGCCGCCTTTGGGTGCGCTCTATGCTCCCAACCTCACCCCGGGCGGTGATATTGATGACTGGACCGACGGCGAAGTCGTGCGCGCCATTCGGGAGGGCGTGCATAAAACGGGCCGATCGCTGCTCATCATGCCCGCGACGAGTTACCGCTATATGAGCGACGACGACGTGCAGGCCATCGTCGCCTACCTGCGTTCACAGCCCGCCACCGGCGGCCCCACCCCGGCCACTCAATTCAACCTGTTGGGCGCGCTGTTCCTCAACCTGGCCGATTTTCGGACCGCGCAGCCGCCTGTCGGCGGCGTGATCGCGCCCCCGCCCGGGACCCCGGAATACGGCAAATACCTGGTGGATATTCTCGAATGCCGCTCATGCCACGGCGACCAATTGCAAGGCAAGGTGGACAACGGCCTGCCCGGCCCGACGCCCGGCCCCAACCTCACTAAGATTGTGCCGCAGTGGACCGAAGAGCAGTTCATGCATTTCTTCAACACCGGTGAGTTGCCGGGGGGCGGGCAGGTGCCGATCCTGACGCTGCCGAGTGGTTATTCCGAGCCGCGCATGCCATGGACTTTTGTCCGGGCCGCCACCACCGACGCTGAACTCAAAGCGATCTACGCTTATCTGCGCGGCTTGCCGCCGGCGGCTGGGCCGGCCCGGTGAAACGAACAAGGAGCAGCCATGATTCACACTGCGCTTCGGTTTAGTGGACTTCTGCTGACGGGCGGGGCGGCCCTCCTGGGGATGGGGATTATCAGGCTGTCTTTCAATCCGGTGATCAACCAGGTCTTTTCTCCCCGGATCAGCCTGCTGCTCCTGCTGTCGGCGATTCTTCTTCTGCTGTCTCTTCCGGGCATGTATGCCAACCAGGCGAGTTCAGCCGGCTGGCTGGGCCTTGCTGGGTACGCGCTGCTGCAAGCCGGCCTGGTTCTGATCGTTGTGATCGCCGCGCCCCCGCTTCTTTACCCGTCCCTCCGCGAAGCCTCGGGTGAGACC
>JAGOBN010000244.1 GCA_017999235.1 Anaerolineales bacterium
TGGGCTCCGGAGAGTATTTGCCGGGGATGGACGTCATCGACGGCCGTCTGCTGGCTGAAACCGGCGTCCGGCCGCCCGTCAACGTCGTCTGCATCCCGGCGGCCGCCGGCCAGGAAGGTGCGGCCCGTGTGGACCGCTGGGCGCGGATGGGCCTGGAGCACTTCACCCGGCTGGGCGCCGCGCCGCGGGCTGCGCGGATTGTGGACCGCGCCTCCGCCGATGATCCGGCCTGGGCGGAGATGATCGCGGCCGCCGGCCTGATCTACTTCTCCGGCGGTGATCCACGCTATCTGCACGCGTGCCTGGCCGGCAGCCGGGCCTGGGCGGCGGTGGAAGCCGCGTGCGCGCGGGGCGCGGTGCTGGCTGGCTGTTCGGCCGGCGCCATGATCTTGAGCCGCGATCTGCCCGACATCGGCTCGCCCACCCTGGAATTCCAGCCGGCCTTTGGGTGGATATCCGCGCGCCTGATCTTGCCGCACTTTGACCGCCTGGAGGCGTACCGGCCCGGGACGACGGCGCTGACCCAAAGCCGGCTGGCCGACGGCGAGTTCGCGCTGGGGATCGATGAAGATACGGCGCTGGTCGGCCGGCCGGGCGAGGAGTGGGCGGTGCTGGGCGCGGGCGGCGCCGCGGTGTTGACACGGACGGGCCAGCGCATGTTCGCCTCGGGCGAGCGCTTGCGGCTGCCGGAGCTTTGACGATGCAAGTAGACCCCGACGAATTGGAGATCGCGGCCCTGCGCGGGCTGAGCGGCCTGGCTGGCCGGCGGGTGCTAGAAGTGGGCGCCGGTGACGGCCGGCTCTCGGAGCTGCTGGCGGCGGAGGCCGCCCAGTGGGTGGCCCTGGACACGGATCGTGACGAACTGACCGCCACCGACGGCGTGAGCCAGCGCCGCCTGCACGCGGACGCGCGCCGCCTGCCGTTCCCGGACGCGGTCTTCGAGGTGGTCTTTTTCTCGTATGCGTTGTGTTGAGTGCCGGTGGATGAGATGGCCGCGGCGGTCGCCGAGGCTCACCGGGTGCTGGCGCGGGGCGGGATGATCCTGGATATCCATCCCACCGCCGAGTGGCCCAAGTTCCAGATCTGGGCGGAACAGCGCCGGCCCCTGGGCCGGCTGGAGCTGGCGGCCGAGGACGAGCGCTCGTTTGCGGCGGCCAGCGCGGCGCTCGCGGCCGCGCCGGATCTGCGGCCGGCGGTCGCCCAGATCTTCGATTATCGGTATGAGTTCGACTCGCTGGACGAGCTGACGGATTTCCTGGACGACAACCCGGAGTTTGCGCGCGCCTCGGATGATCTGCTGGAGCGCGCGACCACGGCGCTGGCCCACACCCCGGGGCCGGCCAAGCTCGTCATGCTGCAGGCGGTGGCGATTACGGTGCTGCGTAAACCATGACTCCGTCCCCGTTATATCCGCCGGCCGCGTGGCGGCTGCTGCATACCGAGCCGCTGGCCGGCTCCGCTAACATGGCCGTCGATGAGGCCATCCTGCTGGCGGTGGCCGCCGGCCAGGCGCCGCCCACCCTGCGCTTCTTCGCCTGGACGCCGCCCTGCCTCTCGCTGGGATATGCCCAGCCGCTGGCGGAGGTGGACCTGGGCCGGCTGGCCGAGCGCGGCTGGGGCCTGGTGCGCCGGCCCACCGGCGGCCGCGCCATCCTGCACACGGATGAACTGACCTATTCGATCATCGCGCCGATGGCTGAGCCGCGCGTGGTGGGCGGGGTGGTGGAGAGCTATCGCCAGCTGAGCGCCGGCCTGCTGCGCGGCCTGGAGGCGCTGGGGTTGGCGGCCCGCGCGGAGCGGAAAGCGGACGAAGCTCCCGGGGCCGGCCCGCGTCCAGCGCCCGCCGCCCTCCCTGTCTGCTTCGAGGTTCCGTCGGATTACGAAATCACGGCCGATGGCAAAAAGCTTTTGGGCAGCGCCCAGGTGCGGAAGAAGGGCGTGGTCCTGCAGCACGGCACCCTGCCGTTGACGGGCGACATCACCCGCATCTGTGACGCGCTGCGTTTTGCGACGGACGCGGAGCGCGAGGCCGTGCGGGCGCGGGTGCGGGGCCGGGCCGCCACGCTGGAGGCTGTCTTGGGGCAGGCGGTGGGGTGGGAGGCGGCGGCCGGCGCGCTGCAGGCCGGCTTCGCGCAGGCGCTCAACCTGACGCTGGCGGCCGGCGCCCTCTCGGAGTTTGAACAAAACGAGGCGGAACAGCTGACGCGGGAGAAATACGCGGCGGACAACTGGAACGCCCGCGCTTAATCCCCCAATCGAGCGCCATCCCTAACTCTCCCCTTACGGCAAGGGCGTCCCCTGCACCACCGTCACCTCCCGAAAGCGCAGCGTCCACAAAAACTTCTCAACGAAATTCGCGGCGTTGGACTGCGCCAGTTTCAAAATGCCATCCTCGATCGCGCCCTGCCGGATCTCGTCTTCCGCCGCCTGCCGCGCCAGGGTTTCCAGGTTCACATCGCCCTTGGTGAGCAGACCCGTCTGCCGGTCGTAGACGTACGATTTGTCGTTGTTGAGCGCCACGATAAAGACCTCGGCCGCCGGCAGGATGATGGTCACGCGGCCGGTGTCCGGCGCCACGATCACGTCGCCGGGCTGCAGCTTGCTCAGGTCCACGCCGGCGATGACCTCGCCGTGCGCCACAAACAAGAGCTGATCCCCAAACAACGGCCCGAGCGCGCCCTGGCCCACTTCCGCGCGGATCACTTTTTCCAGCGTGTATTGGGCGGTCTCCAGCCGGGCCAGGGTCTGGATCTGGCGCACCACGGTGATGGAATCCGGGTAGACCGTGGGCGTGGGGTTGAAGAATTGCTGCACCTGGGTGGCCACGCCGATCGACGGCGCCGTCGTCTGCTGCAGGGCGCCCCGGACGAGGTTGATGATCATGTAACTGGTGATGGCGGCGATCACCAGCAGACCCAGCACCAGGAGGTTAGCGAAGGTTTTTGACATAGTTGGATTATAAACCTGGGCGGCCGGCGGGCGGACCACCGAGAAACTGGACCCGACGCCCAATGAGCGGCGGAAGGGTCAAGTGGAAAACAAAAACGTACCTCTCACCGAAGTGAGGGGTACGTTGAGTTGGCGGCGAACGGAGGGAAAAGGGAAGCGATGTTCAGGCGGGCTGCTTTACGGCTTGCGGCTTCTCCACCCACTCAACCGGGCGGAACTTGTAACCATAAACCAGTATCCCGCGGTCGCCATCCTCACGGAGTTTGCGGGTCACCATTTCCACCGGCGTTCCAATGGACACCGTGCCATTGTCAACATCGGTAAGCTGGGCGGTTACGAGCGGCCCCTCATCCAACTTGACAATCGCAACAGTGTAGGGGACGTTGCTTTCGTAGCCTTCTGGCGCGTCATAAACCGTGGTGTAGGAATAAACTTCGCCGCGGCCAGAGAAAACATACGGGGTCTTGGCCTCGCCCGCGCAGTGGGGACAGACGTCACGCGGCGGGAAGATCTTCTCATCACAGTGCGGGCAGACTTCACCCACCAGCCCATAGCGTTGTTGGCGCAGTCGCCAATGTCGAGAAATTTCCATAATTGCATCGCCTCCGTTTTACCTGGGGCAATGCTATTCTGATTGTGCTATCAGAAACTATCGGAGCCCATGAAAGGTCTCTCATAAACAATTATCGTCAATCTAAGAGCTGTAAGATGTGGGTAACAGCCGTCGAGCCGGCCCCGCCCAACGACTGCGCCATTCCATAACGAGCACCGGTGACTTGGCTGGCGCCGGCCTCACCCCGCAGCTGCAGGGCGACCTCCGCCACCTGATAAACACCCGTGGCCCCGCCCGGATTGCCCCGCGCCTTCAGGCCCCCAAAGGTCGAAATTGGGAGACGCCCCTTTATGAAAATCTCCCGATCGGCCGCCAGCCGCCAGCCCTGGCCGCGTTCGGCAAAGCCGGCCGCTTCCAGGCTAAGGGCGCTGAAAATGGTGTAGGCGTCATAAAGTTCAAAGACATCAATCTGTTCCGGCCCGATGCCGGCCAGCGCATACGCCTTGGCGGTCGCTTGCCGCGCCGCTTCAAAGCCCAGCGGGTCCGGCCGATCATGCACCGCCAGCGTGTCGGTGGCCAGGGCGGAAGCCGCCACCCGCACCAGCCCCGGCTCCGCCGTCACCAGCAGGGCCGCCGCGCCATCGCACTCCGGGGCGGTATCGAACATGTTCACCGGTTCCGATACCATGCCGGCCTTCACAAAGGCTTCGGGCGTCAGGGCGTTGCGAAACATGGCGTTGGGGTTAGCCTTGGCGTTGGCGTGCGCGTTGACGCTGAAATTGGCGAAGTGCTTCAGCTCGACGCCATAGGTGTGCATATACCGGCGCATCAGCAAGCCGGCCAGCGCGGCCGGGGTCACCCCGTGCGCCAGTTCCCAATCACTATCGGACGCGGTGGCGGTGGCGGCGGTGACGCCTGGCCCAACCTTATCCGTCATCTTCTCCACGCCCACCACCAGCGCGCGCTCCACCGCGCCGGCCCCCACGGCCAGCACCGCCTGGCGCAGGGCCGCGCCGCCCGAGGCGCCGGCCGCTTCCACCGTGACGGCCTCCACGCCGCGCAGGCCGGCAAAATCCGCCACCAGCGCGCCCAGGTGGGCTTGGTGGCTGAGCGCGCCGCCCAGCATGTTGGCCACATACAAGGCCTCCGCCGGCGCCGTGTCAAAGCCCTGGCGCTGCGTGTCGGCGGCCAAAGCCTCCAGCGCATAGAAGGCCAGCTCGCGCAGCGAGGCTTCCCAGTGTTCGCCGGCCGGCGTCAAGCCGACCGCGCTGATATACACATCCCGCATGCGTCCGCCTCCTGCTTACTGGCCGGCCAAATTGGCGGCCAACTGTTGAGCGAAGGCCGCCGCCAGCGCCAGGTTCTCGCTCAGCTTGACAGCCGGGTCCGCGGTCTTCGGCAGGGGCGCCGACTGCAATTGCACCGTGGCCACGCTCTGGCCGACATAGAAGCTGATCTCGGTCACGGCGATAGAACTGCCGTCCGCGATCTCCGCCACCCGGCTCCACGCCCGGCGCCCTTCGCCCACCGCCGGCGGGTCCGCCAGCTCCGGCGCGCCGGCCAGCCCCACCAGCGCTTTCAGCCCGTTGGGAGCGGCCGAAGCCTCACGATACACCGAGACCTGTTGGAACAACGCCGCGCCGCTCACGCCGCCGTATTCTTTAGGCTCCACCGGTTTGACGAGATACAGTTGATAGCCGGAGACCCGGCCCAGCCGGTCCAGCGTGGCGCTGGCCTCGCCGCCGAAATCCGCGTTTAGGGTCCAGGCGCCGAAGTATTGATCGCTGACGACCCAGCGCTCGCCAAAAGCCGGATCGAGCGCCGCCAGCTGGCGCTGGGTTAACAGCTGGGCGCGCACATCCGGCCGGCCGGCCGCGCGCAATTGGCGCAGCCCCTCCGGGTCCGCGCCGGTCTTGAAGTACTCCACCACCTTTTGGGCATATTCAAGGGGCTCCGCCGGCCCCGGCAGCGCCAGGGCCGAGCCGAACATCGTCACCGAACCGACCGCGTTCCAATAGCGGAAATCCACGCGATACAGACCCTGCGACGTGTCGGTGAGCCACTCCTGGTAACGCCACACCTGGCTCTGCTCGCCGACGGCCGGCGCTTCCACCTTGGTCCAGCCCGCGCCCGGATCCTCGGCGCTCAGGCTGGCCCGCGCGTCCGCGGCGCTGGGATACAGCAGGATCTGCAGCGTGAACTCGCTGTACTCCGAGGCGGTTGGCGGGGTGTAGCGCGCGGTGTACAGCTGGGTCACCTTGGCCAGGCTCGGGCTGTTGACCGTGGTGGTGACTGTGTCCGTCACCGGGGTCAGCGCCCGCGCCACATCTTCGGCCGTTAGGACCGATTGCGCGCTGAAGGTCCAGCCGGCCGGCAGATCCGCCGCGCGCAGCGTGTAGTTCCAGGCATCGCCCAGCACCAGTTCCGGCGCGCGCGGCGCGCAGGCGGCCAGCAGCCATAGGCTGCCGAAAAGAAAGAGGAGTGATTTTTTCATGATGTCCGCTTGGCTCAGGCCCGGCGGGGCGCGCAGGGGGACGGCCCTGACCCGCGCGCCCGCCGCGGCCGACAGTGGCTGGCCGGCGTTTACTTCATCACCAGCTTGCCGCGCAGGCGCGTGTACATGGCGTAGTCGATCTCGGTGCGGCGGGCGATGTAGGCGCGCGTCTTGGGGGCGCGGTCGCGGCGCGCCAGGACCTGGTCTGTGACGCGCAGGCCGAAGGCGTCCGAGCCGGCGCCCGAGCCGAACGAGACCAGCAGGATGCGGTCGCCGGGCTGGGCTTCATCCAGCACGGCCGTCAGGCCGATCATGGCGCTGCCGGCGTAGGTGTTGCCGATCTCGCCGACCAGCAGGCCGGCCTTGATCTGCTCATCCTTGAAGCCCACCGTCTTGGCCGCCTTCTGCGGAAACTTGATATTCGGCTGATGGAAGACCGCGTACTGGTAGTCGGCGGGCGTGGTGCCGGCCAGCTCTAAAAAGGTGGCGGCGGCGGTGGTGATGTGCTTGAAGTAGGCGGGCTCACCCGTGAAGCGCTG
>JAGOBN010000245.1 GCA_017999235.1 Anaerolineales bacterium
CCAGGTCAACATAGATAATCATGCTCAGGCCCGACCTTTCAGCGTGACGCGGAAGAAGTTTTCCAGGAAGCGCCGGCCGTCCGGGTGGTCGTCGTCCCATTGCTCCGGATGGAATTGGGTGGCATATACGGGCTGGTCCGCGCGTCCGATCATCTGGACCGGGCAGGCGTCTGTGGACGCGAACAGCTCAAAGCCGGCCGGCACCTGGCGCGTCTCCCAGTAGTGCGAGAGCAGGAAGACCGGGGCCGCGCCCAGGCCGTCAAAGAAGGGATGCGCCCGCGTCACCCGCACGGGCAGAAAGCCGCGCTCCTGGCGCATGCCGGGCGCCAGCCGCTGGAAGAGCGGGTCCGTCACGGCCTGGCCGGCCGGCAGCGCCCCCATCGGGCCAATGTCCGCGCCGTAAGTTTGCGCCAGGATGTGGCTGCCGCCGCAGAAAGCCAGGGTAGGCCAGGCGCCGGCGCGCAGAGCGGCGCGCAGGCCGGCCAATGTGGCTTCCGGGTAATGCTCGAACTCGGTTGTGTTTCCGCTCACAATCACCGCGCGGGCGTTGACGGCGCGCAGGCGGTCCGGGGTGACATGGTGGTAGCGCATGATCAAGCACGGCTCGCCGGCCAGGTCCTCCAGCCGGTATTTGATCTTCAGCCGGTTGGCGGCGCTGCCCATGACCAGATCGGGGTAATCAACGGCCAGACGTTCGTGTTCCAGGTCCACGAATACGATCATGCCAGCCTCCCGGGATAACCGCGCGGATTGAGCCGCTTGCTTGCAAGACAGTGGGATGCTTCATCATACGCGAAGCCCCAAACAAGACGTTGCGCCACGGGTACAAAAATGCCGGCCATCCCTTGTGCGCGGGCATGACCGGCCGCCGGGTGATTTCAGGTAATCTAACCTCAGCCTGTCTGCACAGCAGACCGCGCGGCTGGCCGCCGCCTCAGGCAATATCGGCACCGGCGCCGGGGCGCAGCGGGCCGATTTCATTTTCCCGCCGCTGGGCTCAGAGGAGGCCGCGATGACGTACGATCTGGTGATCAAGAACGGCACGGTCGTCACCGCGCACGCCACCTTCCCGGCCGATGTGGCCGTGGCCGGCGAGCGGATCGCGGCGCTGGGCCAGGCCTTGAGCGGCCGGCGCGAGCTGGACGCGCGCGGCCAGTACGTGCTGCCGGGCGCCGTGGACGGCCACGTCCACTTTCACGATCCCACGTACGCGCCCCATTACCCGCCCACCGCCGACACCTTCGCCGGCGGCAGCCGGGCGGCGGCGCTGGGCGGCGTGACCAGCTTTGTGGATTTTGCCGCGCCGGCGGCCGGCCTCTCCCTGGTGGAGCAGTTGGAGCGCCGGCAGGAGGCCGCGGACGGCCAGGTGGTCATCGACTACGCCCTCAACCTGACCCTGCGCGACCGCGCGCCCGAGCGCGGGCTGGAACTGGACGCCATCTTCGCGCGCGGCGTAAACTCGATCAAGCTCTTTATGGCCTACGAAGGCTACCAACTGGACGATGTGACCCTGTTCCGGGCGATGCGGGTGGTGGCCCGGCACGCCGGCCTGGCCGTGGTGCACGCCGAGAACTTTGACCTTATCCGCGAGCTGCGCCGCGAGCTGGCGGCGGCCGGCCAGGATGCCGCAGAAGGGATGCTGGCGGCCTGCCCGGCGGTGATGGAGGCCGAAGCCGTCCACCGCGCCATCGCCCTGGCGCAGTTGGCGGGCGCGCGCCTGCTCCTCTACCATCAGACGTGTGAGGAAGGCGTGCGTGAGATCCGGCTGGCCAAGGCCCGCGGCCAGGCCGTCTTTGGGGAGGCCTGCATCCAGCACCTGGTCTACACCAACGCCGACGACGAGCGGATGCGGGCGCGCGGCGTCTCGATCCTCACCGGCCCACCCATCCGTGAGGCGCACCACCAGGCGGCGCTGTGGGCGGGCCTGGCCGACGGCACGCTGGATATCATCTCCACCGACCACGGCCCCAAGCCGCGCCAGCCCGGCCAGGTCGGCCAGGGGTCCACGGGCGTGGAAGCGCGGCTGGCGCTGGCGCACCATTTTGGCGTGAACGCCGGCCGGCTCAGCCTCAACCGCTGGGTGGCCGTGTGCTGCACCAATCCCGCCGCTATCTTCGGCTTGCCGCGCAAAGGCCGGATTGAGCCGGGGTGGGACGCCGATCTCGTGGTGTTTGACCCGCGGCGCACGGTCACGCTTTCAGCCCAGACCCTGCACTCGGAAGTGGATTTCTGCTCGTATGACGGGCTCACCGTCACCGGGTATCCAACGGCCACCCTCAGCCGCGGGGAGGTGGTGGCGCAGGCCGGGCAGTTTGTGGGCGAGCCGGGGCGCGGGCGCTTCCTGGCGCGGTTCAGCGGCCCCGGAGCCACCGCGCCACCGCGCCCCTAAAGCGCTCGGCGTCTCTGTGACGAAAGGAGCCTCGATGCAGCTCAAGGATCAGACCGCGCTCATCACCGGGGCCGGCAGCGGTATTGGGCGTGTCATCGCCCTGCGCTACGCGCGGGAGGGCGCGCGCGTAGTGGCCGCCGACCTCAACCTAACCTCGGCGGAAGCCACGGCCGGCGCCATCCGGGCCGCCGGCGGCGAGGCCCTGGCCGTGGCCGGCGATGTGAGCGTGCGCGCGGCGGTGGACGCCATGCTGGCCGAAGCGCTGCGAGCCTATGGCCGGGTGCATATCCTGGTGGCGGCGGCCGGCATCGGCCCGGTCCATCATTTTCTGGAGATCCCGGAAGATGAGTGGGACCGGGTTCTGGCCGTCAACCTTAAGGGCTTATTCCTGTGCGGCCAGGCGGCGGCCCGGCACATGGCCCAGGCCGGCGGCGGCGTGATCATCAACGTCACCTCGCAGGTGGCGGATGTGGCCCAGCCGGACTGCGCCCATTACTACGCGTCCAAGGGCGGCGGCAAACAGCTCACCAAAGCCATGGCCATTGATCTGGCCGCGCACAACATCCGCGTCAACGCGCTAGCCCCCGGTCTGACCGTCACGGCCCTGTCTGAGTCCTCCGGCAAGGAGGGGCATTGGAGCTACCGCAGCAAAATTCTGGACCACATCCCCCTGGGCCGGCCGGCCCAGCCGGAGGAGATGGCCGGCGCCGCGGTCTTCTTGGCCTCCGCCGACGCCAGCTATATGACCGGCGCCTCCCTGGTCATCGACGGCGGTTACACGGCGCTCTAGCCGGGAGGCCTGACCATGCCCGACCGCTTCCAGGTGGCGTTCACGCGCGATTTTCTAGACGCGGCCGGCGCGCCCGCTTACGGCGACATCGGCCTGGGTCTGCTGGACGCGGCGCCGGGCGTAGCCTACACTTTCCTGCCGGCCTATACCGACCCCATCCCGCCCGAGCAGATCGCGGCCGTGGACGGCCTGGTGCTGATCTATCCGCACGTCACCGCCGCCACCTTTGCCGAGGGCGCGGAGCGGCTTACCGTGATCGGGCGCTGCGGCGTGGGCTATGACCGCATCGACGTGGCCGCGTGCACGGCCGCGGATGTGGCCCTGGTGAACGCGCCGGACGCCCTGCGGGGACCCACGGCCTCCGGCGCGCTGCTGCTGATGCTGGCGCTGGCCAAGCAGCTGCTGCCGCTGGACCGGATGACGCGGGCGGGGCGCTGGGATCAGCGCGGCGCGGTGGCCGGGATCGAACTCACCGATCGGACGCTGGGGATCGTGGGGCTGGGGAATACCGGCCGCGAGCTGGTCCGGCTCGTGGCGCCCTTCGGGATGCGGGTGCTGGCCCATTCACCGCACGCCGACCCCGCTGCGGCGGCCGGCCTGGGCGTGGCGCTGACGTCTTTAGAAGCGCTGCTGCGCGCAGCCGATTTTGTCTGTCTGCATTGCTGGCTCACACCGGAAACCCGCGGTCTGATCGGGGCGCGTGAGCTGGCCTGGATGAAGCCCAGCGCCTACCTGATCAACATGGCGCGCGGCCCGGTGGTGGACCACGCGGCGCTGGTGGCCGCCCTGCAGGCGCGCCAGATCGCGGGCGCCGGCCTGGATGTCTTTCACACCGAGCCGCTGCCGGCCGATGATCCGCTCACGCGCCTGGACAACGTGGTGCTGGCCCCGCACTGGCTGGCCGGCACGCGCGAGGTCTTCCGGGACGCAGGCGCCGCCAACTGCCGCGCCATGCTGGCCGCGGCGCGCGGCGCGGTCCCGGCCCCGGTCGTCAACCCGGACGTGCTGGCGCGGCCGGGTTTTCAGCGCAAGCTGGCGCGCTTCCGCGCCGGCTGAAAATTCGCCACTCGGCGGCCAAAAACCGGGCCGGCGTGATTAAGGAGTTGGACGCATGACGACGATCGGCTTGATGATCGAAGGGCAGGAAGACCTCACCTGGGAGCGTTTCTTCCGCCTGGCGCAGGCCGCCGAAGACCTGGGCTTTGAGTGTCTGTTCCGTTCGGACCATCTGACGGCGCTGGAAAACTTCCCGGCCCGGCAGAGCCTGGAGCTGTGGACGTCGCTGACCACCCTGGCGACGCGCACCCGCCGCCTGCGCTTTGGGCCGCTGGTCTGCTCGCTGACCTTCTGCCATCCGGCCCTGATCGCCAAAAAAGCGGCGGCCCTCCATGAGCTCTCCGCCGGGCGGTTTGAGCTGGGCATTGGCGCCGGCTGGTACAAAGGCGAGCACCGCATGTTTGGCCTGCCCTACCCGCCCTACGCGGCGCGGCTGGAGATGCTGGAGGAGGGCGCGCGCGTGATCAAGGCCTTGTGGGCGGGCGCGCCGGCCTCGTTCACCGGCCGCCATTACACCCTGGATCAGGCCGAGACCCACGCCGGCCCGCGCCAGGCCCCGCCGCCCCTGATCATGGGCGGCAAGAACGAACAGCGCACCCTGCGCATCATCGCCGAGCATGCCAGCGAGTGGAACTGCACCTACATCAGCGCGGAGGGTTTTCGGCGCAAATCCGCCGTGCTGGACGAGCACTGCGCGGCGCTGGGGCGTGATCCGCGCAGCCTGCGGCGCTCGCTGATGCTGCCCTTTGTCATCGGCCGCGGCGCGGCGGAGGTCCAGACGCGCATTGACGCCCAGCGCGCGATGTTCCCGTCCCTGCCGGCCGACCTGGCCGGCTGGCGCGCGGCCGGCTACATCGGCGGCGGGCCGGCCGAGGTGGTGGAGCAGCTCCACGCCTATGCGGCCGCCGGCGCGGCCCGTGTCGTGGTCCAGCACAACAGCCTGGATGATCTCGCCTCGCTGGACCTCCTGGCGCGGGACGTGCTGCCCCAGTTCGCATGAACCCGCTCAAGCGCTTCTGGCTCAGCCTCAGCCCGGACCTGCGCTGGATCTCCATCGCCATCTTTCTGTCCGGGGTGGCGGAGGGGCTGTCGATCAATTTCCAGACGCTGTATGTGGAGGGGCTGGGCGCCACGCCCGCGCAGATCGGCCTGGTGTTCGGGGCGGCCGGCCTGGTCACCATCGCCGTCTACGTCCCGGCCGGCTGGCTGGCCGACCGCTGGCGGCGCAAGCCCATCATTATCGCGGCCTGGCTCTCCACGCTGGTGACTTTTACCTGGCTGACGCTGGCCCCGGATTGGCGCTGGGCGGTGCCGGGCTTCATGCTCTACGCGCTGGGCTCCTTCGCGCGGCCGGCCTTTTCCGCCTATATCGCGGCCGGCGAACGCGCGCGCAGCGTGCAGCGCGCCTTTGCGCTGACGTCCATCGCCTGGTCGTTGGGCAACATCCTGGCGCCGGCGGCCGGCGGCTGGATCGGCGAACACTTTGGCCTGCGCGCGGTCTTCGCGCTGTCGGGTGTGGTCTATGTCTTCTCCACCCTGGCGCTGATCCCGCTCAGCAACCCGGTCTCGGCCCGCCACACCGGCGGCAACCGCTTCCGGCTGCTGTTGGCGAACCGCCCGTTCTTGTGGCAGGTGTTCGCTTTCATGCTGATCGTCTTCGCGCTCAATCTGGGCGTGATCCTGGCGCCCAACTATCTGCAGGCCGTAAAGGGCATCAGCGTCGAGCAAGTCGGCCTGCTGGGGACGATCGCGGCGCTGGGCTTGGTGATCTTGAACTACGTGTTGGGCCGCGCGCGGCCGGAGCGGCGTGCGCCGCTGCTGGTGCTGCAGCTGGCGACGGCAACGGCGCTGGTCTTGCTGCTGATCGCGCCGGCGGCGGTGGCCGGCCAGATCCCGCTGTTGATCGGCGTCGCCTATCTGCTGCGCGGCGCCGTGGACGCGATCTGGACGCCGATGTCCGGCCGGCTGAGCCTGTGGCTGCCGCCCGAGATCTTGAGCCTGGGGTTCAGCCTGCGCGACACCGGCGTGCGCGTGGCGATGACCCTGGCGCCGTTGGCCGCCGGCCGACTGTATGATCTTAACCCGGGGCTGCCCTTACAGCTTGGGCTGGGCGCGCTGGCCGTGACCTTCCTGGTGACCTTGACCCTGCCCAATTATCGGCCGGCGGTGGCGGTGGAGCCGGGGCCGACCGAGCCGCCCCAGTAAGCCAGATCAGCCGCGAATGGCGCGAATGACACCGATAACGGCATTCTGATTGGCGGCCGCGTGGCAAGCGGCGTCAACGCGTGTACCC
>JAGOBN010000246.1 GCA_017999235.1 Anaerolineales bacterium
CACCCTGGGCGTCCTGCTTAAATATCAGGACGACATCGTCCAGGTGCGGGGCGCCGGCGCGCGCGCAATCCTGGAGCGGGCGGCCGCCGAGCGCGCGCCCTGACTGGGGATGGCCGGCCAACTGGTCCACAACCTCGTGCTCTTTGGCCGGCTGCTGCGCGGCCTGGGCCTGGCGGTCAGCCCCAGCCGCATGCTGGATGTCTGCCGCGCCCTGGGGCAGATCGAGATCGGCCGCCAGCCCGATTTCTACTTCACCTTGCGGAGTCTGCTGATCCACGACCACGCGGATCAGCCGCTGTTCGACGAGGCCTTCACGCTCTTCTGGCGCGTCCCAGCCGAGCGCTGGGAGTTGAAGCTGGCGGCGCCGGCGCCGCGCCGCCGCCCGCCGCGGCTGGTCCCGCCGCCGTTGAAAGCGCCGCCGGAGGCGCCTGAGCCAGGGGACGGCGACGGGGCGCGCCCGCCCGTGATCGAAGCCGTCCTGACCTACAACGCCGCCGAGACCCTGCGGCGCAAGGATTTCGCCGAGCTGACGCCGGATGAGCTGGCCGCCGTCGAGCGCGCTATCGCGCAGATGCTGTGGCGGCTGGGGGAGCGCCGCACGCGCCGGCGCCGGCCGGGGAACGGCCCCTGGCCGGATCTGCGCCGCACGCTGCGCCGGAATCTTCAATATGGCGGCGAACTCTTGAACTGGTCCCGCCGGCTGCCCAAGCGCAAGCCGCGCCCGGTGGTGGTGGTGGCCGATATCAGCGGCTCGATGGAACGCTACGCGCGCCTATTGCTGCAATTCATCTACAGCTTGAACTTTGGGCTGAGCCAGCCGGTGGAGGCCTTTGTCTTTGCCACGCGCCTGACGCGCATCACGCGCCAGCTGCAATCCCGCGCGGTGGCGACGGCGCTGCGCGAGGTGACCCAGGCGGTCACGGATTGGTCGGGCGGCACCCGCATCGGCGCGTGCTTGCAGACCTTCAACTTTGAGTGGGGCCGGCGGGTGTTGGGGCGGGGCGCCGTGGTGTTGTTGATCAGCGACGGCTGGGACCGCGGCGACCCGGACCTCCTAAGCCGTGAGATGGCGCGCCTGCGCCGCAGCTGCCACCGCCTGATCTGGCTCAACCCGCTCTTGGGCATGCCCGATTACGAGCCGCTGACGCGCGGGATGCTGGCGGCCCTGCCGCATGTGGATGATTTTCTGCCCGTGCATAATCTGGCGAGCCTGGAAGACCTGGCGGCGCGCCTGCGGGCGCTGCCCGAGCGGTGAGCGGCGGATTGGACGGATTTCGCGGATCGGTTTATGAATCGGTGCAACCCATGAATCCCATGGCTGAAAGAGCAGGGTGCTATGCGCGATGTGCTGCCGGAAATAGAACGCTGGCTGGCTGAAGGTGAGACGGTGGCATTGGCGACCGTGGCCCAGACCTGGGGCTCCTCGCCCCGCGCCATCGGCGCCAAAATGGCGGTGACGGCTTCCGGGCGGCTGGCCGGCTCAGTCAGCGGCGGCTGTGTGGAAGGGGCGGTGGTGGAGGAAAGCCAGGCCGCGCTCGCCAGCGGCCGCGCCAAGCTCGTCCATTTCGGCGTGGCCGATGAGACCGCCTGGGAAGTGGGCCTGGCCTGCGGCGGCCGGATTGAGGTGTTTGTTCAGCCACTGGCGCTGGACGTGTTAGCGCATTGGCGGGCGCTGCTCCAGGCCGAGCGGTCTTTTGCCGTGGCGACCCTCGTCAAGGGGCCGGCCGACCATCTGGGCCAAGCCTTGATTGTGGACGAAGCCGGAGGCCGGGCCGGCCCGCTGGACCCCGCGCTGGCGGAAGGGCCGGCCCGCGCCGCGCTGGCGGCCGGCGAATCCGCGCGCGTGGCCGTGGCGGACGGCGAGCTGTTTATTGAAGTGGTCTGGCCGGCGCCCGTGCTCATCGCCGTGGGCGGCGTGCATACCAGCATCATCCTGACCGCCCTCGCCAAGCACCTGGGCTACCGCACGATTGTGGTGGACCCGCGCCGGGCCTTTGGCAGCGCCGAGCGCTTCCCGCATGTGGATCAGTTGCTCCAGAAATGGCCGGACGAGGCCCTGGCCGAAATCGGCCTGACGCGCGGCACGGCCGTGGCGATGCTCACGCATGACCCCAAGCTGGACGATCCCGGCTTGAAGACCGCCCTGCCGAGCGCCGCGTTCTACGTGGGCGCGCTGGGCAGCCAGGGGACGCAGGCCCGGCGGCGCGCGCGCCTGCTGGCCGAGGGGCTGACCGAGGCGCAGGTGGACCGCCTGCGCGGGCCGATCGGTCTGGACCTGGGCGGGCGCACCCCGGAGGAGATCGCGCTGAGCATCCTGGCCGAGATCGTGGCCGCGCGGCATGGCCGGCTGGGCGCGCGCCGGTCCAGCCCCGCCTCCGCCGGGTGAACCCGCATGCCCGACTATTTCAACCCCCTGGGCCAGCCGATCGGCTGGCCGGTGCCCAACTGGACCCCGCCGCCGGCGCCGGCCCGCGCGCCGCTCAGCGGGCGCTATAGCCGCCTGGAGCCGCTGGATGTGGAGCGGCATGCCGCCGGCTTGCACGCCGCCAACGCCACCGACGCCGACCGCCGCATGTGGACGTATCTGCCGTATGGCCCGTTTGAGACCCTGGCCGCTTACCGGGGCTGGGTGGAGGCCATGAGCGCCAAGACCGATCCGCTGTTCTTCGCCATCGTCGCCGCGGACACCGGCCGGCCGGTAGGCGTAGCCAGCTATTTGCGGATTGAGCCGGCCGCCGGCTGTATCGAGGTCGGGCATATCGCCCTGTCACCACTGGCGCAGCGGACGCCGGCCGCCACCGAAGCCATGTATCTGCTGATGCGCCACGCCTTTGAGCTGGGCTACCGCCGTTACGAGTGGAAGTGCGACGCCCTCAACGCGCCTTCGCGCGCGGCGGCGCGGCGGCTGGGGCTCTCGTTTGAGGGGGTCTTTCGGCAGGCCACGCTGTACAAGGGCCGCAACCGCGACACCGCCTGGTATGCCGCGCTGGATGGGGACTGGCCCGCGCTGCGGGCGGCGTTTGAGACCTGGCTGGCGCCCGCCAACTTTGACACGGCCGGCCGGCAGCGCCAACGCTTGTCCGCCCTGACAAGCCCGCTCCTCAAGCCGCCGCTCGATTAGCCTTCTTCTGCCGGCGCCGCCGTATGCCAAACGGCCGGGCGGGCGGTGAGGTAAAATGCATCCTGACCGGCGGCGTTGGCAGGCGCCCACTCGCCGGCTCCCTATGACCACCCCCATCATCACGTTTGATTCAGTCAGTAAACGCTACCGCCTGCGGCACACGCGCTCGGTGCGCGAAGGCTTTATCCTGGCCGGCCGCCGGCCAGCCAGGTCGGACCGTTTCCCGGACCAGTTTTGGGCTCTGCGGGAGGTCTCGTTTGCCATCACGCCGGGCGAAATCGTCGGCCTGATTGGCGCCAACGGGGCCGGCAAAAGCACCTTGCTTAAGCTCATCAGCCGGGTCTCAGTGCCTTCCTCCGGCCGCGTCACCACGCACGGCCGCATCGGCGCGCTCTTGGAATTGGGCGCTGGCTTCCACCCGGAACTGAGCGGGCGGGATAATATCTATCTCAATTGCGCTCTGCTGGGCATGAGCCGGCGCGAAACCCAGGGCAAGTTCGACGCCATCGTCGCCTTTTCTGAACTCGAAAACTTCATCGACAACCCGGTCAAGCACTACTCGTCCGGCATGTTCGCGCGCCTGGCGTTCTCCGTGAACATCCACGTCGACCCGGAGATTCTGCTGGTGGATGAGGCGCTGGCCGTCGGCGACCAGGCCTTTCAGCGCAAGTGCCTGGACCGCATCGACGCCCTGCGCGGCCAGGGCGTGACCATCCTGTTTGTCTCGCACGCGCTAGAAACCATCCGCGCGCTGTGCGCGCGCGCGCTGTGGCTGGAGCGCGGCCGCCTCATTGCGGACGGGCCGGCCGGCGAGGTGGCCGCCCTCTACCTGGACCGCACCTCAGACCTGATCGCCAGCCGCCTGGCCGCCGCCGGTCAGGGGCCGGAGAACCGGTGGGGCAACCGGCGCGTGGAGCTGACGCGCCTCCGTTTCCTCGACGAGCGCGGCGACGAGCGCCAGGCGTTCATTACCGGCGAGACGTTGACCATCAGCCTGGATTACTGGGCCGCGCAGCCGGTGGATGATCCGGTTTTTGGTCTGGCCATTTACCGCGCCGATGGCGTCCACGTGTGCGGGCCGAATACCGGCTTTGCGGGCCTGACGCTCGGCCGGCTCGAGGGCGCCGGTTCGCTGCGTTATATTGTGCCGGCGCTGCCCTTGTTGGACGGCGTCTACTACGTCTCGGTGGCAGTGGTCAACCGCACGGATACGGAAACCTTTGATTTCCACGACCGGGCTTACAGCTTTCGGATGGCGAACACCCCGGGCCAGGTGCGGGAAAGCTATGGGTTGGTGACCTTGCACGGGCGCTGGGAGCCGGCCGCCGCCGGAGAGCAGGCGCCGGCATGAGCGCGGAGCTATTCGACGCCAATTATTACCGGCGGGGGTGCGGGGAGCGGCCGTATCAGCGGGAGCCGGCCTGGCTGGGTTTTTTTGGCGGTGTGGCCGACCAACTGGTCCAGCGGATCACCCCGCCGACGGTCCTGGATGCCGGCTGCGCCATGGGCTTTCTGGTAGAGGCGCTGCGTGACCGGGGCGTGGCGGCGGAGGGCCTGGATATCTCGGTGTACGCCATCAGCCAAGTTCGAGAAGACATCCGGCCCTATTGCCGGGTCGGTTCGGTGCTGGAGCCATTGCCGCGCCGGTATGCTCTGATCACGTGTATTGAAGTGCTGGAGCATATGCCGGCCAGCGCCGCCGAAGCGGCGCTGGCGAATTTGTGCCGGCACACGGATGACATCCTCTTCTCGTCCTCCCCGCGTGACTATGCGGAGCCCACCCACTTCAACGTCCAGCCGCCGGAGTATTGGGCCGAGCTGTTTGCCTGGAATGGTTTTACGCGCGATGTGGATTTTGATGCCAGCTTTCTGACCCCGTGGGCCGCGCGTTTTCGGCGCAGCGCCGAGCCGCCGGCGCGCGTGGTGCGGGCCTACGAGCGCCGCTTCGCGCAGTTGGCGCAGGAGAACGCTGAATTACGGGCCGCCCTCAACGCCCTGCGCCACGCGGTGCAGGTCGCCGAGCAGCGCCTGGCCGCGCAGACCGCCACGCCGGCCTGGGCGGTGGCCCGCACCCTGCGGGCCTGGAAGACCCGGCTGGCGCCGGCCGGCAGCCGGCGGGCGCGCCTCTTGGAGGCGGTGGTCCGCGCCACTCGCCGCCGCCAACCGTGAACACCCCGCGCGTCAGCGTCATTCTCGTCAACTATAACGGCGCGCGCCACCTGGCCGAGTGCCTGGCCTCGCTCAACGCCCTGGATTGGCCGGCCGCCGCGCTGGACGTGATCTTGGTGGACAACGCCTCCACCGATGACTCGCTGGCCGTGGCGCGCGCGCTGCGGTCGGATATCCAGGTCCTGCCTCAGGCCGCCAACCTCGGATTCGCGCCGGCCTGCAACCTGGGCGCGCGCGCCGCTTCCGGCGAGTACCTGGCCTTCCTCAATAACGATCTGCGCGTGGACCCTGGTTGGCTGCGGGCCATGACCGCGCCGTTCGTGGGCGCGCCGGCCGACTTAGCGTGCGTGGCCTCGGTCATCCGCAGTTGGGACGGCCGGCTGGTGGATTTTGTGGGCGGCGCCCTCAACGCCTACGGGCGCGCCTTTCAGGTGGACCAGGGCTTGCCGTATGATCCCGACCGCTACGCGGCGCCGCGCGAACTGCTGTTCGCGTGCGGGGGCGCGATGCTGGCGCGGCGCGAGGTGTATCTGGAAACCGGCGGCTTTGACGACGACTTCATCGCTTATTTCGAAGACGTGGACTTCGGCTGGCGGCTGTGGCTGCAAGGCTACCGCGTGGTGCTGGCGCCGGCGGCGCAGGCCTTTCACCGGCTGCATGCCACGGGCGCGCGCCTGGGCGCCGAGCGGCGCTTTGCCATCTCGGAATTGAACGCGCTGCGGATGCTGGTGAAGAACGCGGCGGACGAGCACGTATACCGCCTGCTGTCGGTGAGTCTCTTGCTGGGCGCGAAGCGCGCCGAACTGCATGGCCAGCTGCGGCGCGACGATTACGCTTTCCCGGGGCCGCTGGATGCCCGCCCGGCCGCCACCACGGAGGTCTCCCGGCTGGCCCTGGCTTACGTGATGGCGCAAAGCCGGCTGGCGGATGAGCTGCCGGAGTGGCTGGCGAAGCGCGCGCGCATCCAGGCCCGCCGCCGGCGCTCGGACCAGGAACTGTTTACCCGCTTTCCGTTGGCGCTGGCCAATCCCCTGTTTCCGTGGCGCCGGCACGCCGTCCTCCACGAGCAGGCCCTGCACGCTGTGAACTTTTCACCTATGCCGCCTCCCCACCCGCCGCCGCATCTGTTGATCCTGTCGCACGAGACCATCGGCCCGAAGATGGCCGGCCCCGGCGTGCGGAACTTGGAGGTGGCGCGCGCCCTGGCCGCC
>JAGOBN010000247.1 GCA_017999235.1 Anaerolineales bacterium
CCACGTGGTCATGATCGTCGGCCGCGGCCGCCGCCACCAGCAGCGCGTGGACGGCGGGCAGATCTTCATAGCGTAAGGGGTGCCAAGTTAGGGTAGACATGGGATCAGGTCATTAAGGTTGGGGTGATAAACGGGCATTGGCGCGCAGGCGCGGCGTGGTCAACTCCCTCGCCGTCAGCCCGCGGCCGGCTGGGGCGCGGCCAGCGCCTCCCAGGCGGCCAGCAACTGTTCCAGTTCGGTCTGGGCATAGGCATAGTCCTCGCCCAGCGCGCGCACCCGCGCATGGTCCTCGCCCGCGCTCTGCATCAGGTCGCCCAGCGTCGCGAGCTCCGCCTCTTTCAGCGCCACTTTTTCTTCCAAGTCCGCCAGGGCGCGCGCGCGCTTCTTGGCCCCGCGCTCGGGCGCCAGCGCGACCTTGGAGACCGGCGGCGGCGGCGCGGCCGGCCGGACTTCCGCCGGCGGGCGCGTTTCCGTCTTGCGCGCCGCCCACTCTTTGTAGGTGCCCGCGAACACCGTCAGTTGGCCGGCGCGCACCTCCCAGATTTGGGTCCCCAGGCGGTCGATCAGATACCGGTCATGCGAGACCAGCAGGATGGTGCCGGCGAAATTCTCCAGCACCTCCTGCAGCACTTCCTGAGCCGGGATATCCAGATGATTGGTCGGCTCATCCAACAGCAGCAGGTTCGCGCCCTCCAGGGCCAGGATCGCCAGCGCCAGCCGCGCGCGTTCGCCGCCGCTCAGCGCTTCCACGCGCTTGTAAACGTCCTCGCCCCGGAAGAGGTACTGCGCCAGGTAGCTGCGCGCCTCGCCGTCCGGCATATAGCGGTGCCGGCGCAGCTCTTCGATCACGGTCTGCGTCACATCGAGCGCGTCCTGCGCCTGGGCAAAGTAGCCGACCTGGAGGCTGGCGCCCAGCTTGACGTGGCCGGCCAGCGGCGGCAGCTGGCCGAGCAGCGTCTTTAGGAACGTAGTCTTGCCGGCGCCGTTCGGGCCGATGACGGCCGCGCACTCGCCGCGCGTCAGGACCACATCCGGGGCCAGAAACAGCGGGTTGCCCGGATAGCCCACCTGCAGACCGTAAGTGCGGACCACCAGCTCCCCGCTCACGCGCTCGGGCTTGAGGCGCACTTTGAGGCGCAGGCGGCGGTTGCTGGGCGCCTCCAGCGCGTTGATCTGCCGGATGGCGTCCACCACGCCGATGGTGCTGGAGGGCAGCGAGATGCCCAGCTCCAGCCAGCTTTGATCACTCCGCAGCGCCTGCAGGCCATAGGTCTCGATGATCAGCAGATCCCGATGCACGCGCTTGAGCAGTCCCACCGCCCGCGCGTTGGTGCTGGCGCGCGCGATGTTGCGCTGCACAAAATCGATCTCTTTAAGCAGCCGCGCTTTCTCTTCCGCAAACACCTGGACCTGCCGCTCGTAACGTTCATCGCGCTGGTTCAGGTAGGCGGTGTAGTTGCCGTGGAAGACCTCCATGCCGGCCCGGCTCATCTCCCAGATGGTGTTGACGACGTTGTCCAGGAAATACCGGTCATGGCTCACCACCAGCAGCGCGCCCGGCCACTCGCGCAAGGCGCGCTCCAGCCATTCCACGGCGTCCGCGTCCAGGTGGTTGGTGGGCTCGTCCAGGATCAACAGGTCCGGCTGTTCCAGCAGCAAACGCGCCAGCAGCGCCCGCGTCTTCTGGCCGCCGCTCAGGTGGCGCAGGGGCATGGCGTGCTGGGACTTCTCAAACCCGAGGCCCTCCAGCGTCTGGGTGATGCGCTGCTCGTAAGCATAGCCGCCGGCGTGCTCAAACGCCGCCTGGGCCGCGCCGTACTCGGCCAGCGACTCCGGCGTATGGTCGCCGGCCGCCATGCGCGCTTCCAGCTCCCGCAGCCGGGCCTCCTGCGCGCGCAAGGCCTCAAAGGCCGTCAGCATCTCGGCGAAGAGCGCGTTGTCGCGGTCGGCGAAGGCCTCCACGGCCTCCTGGCGCAGATAGCCCAGGCGCCGGCCGCGCGCTAGATGGACCGCGCCGGTCGTGGCCGGCATCTGGCCGGCCATGATCAGCAGCAGCGAGGTCTTGCCGATGCCGTTCGGGCCGATCAGACCGATCTTGCCGTCGTTGGGGATGCTGACCGTGACCCGGCTGAAGACATCAAAGGCGCCGAAGGACAGCCCGATATTGGAAGTGGTGAGGATAGACATCGTGATTATCCCGGCGCCGGCCGGGGCGAAAAGGTTTGCTCGCCGGCGAGGTAGCGCCGGACAACTTGGAAGCCAACGGATTGATAAAAGCTCATGGCCGCGTCGTCGCCGGCATACGTCTCGACCACCGCCCGCCGGGCGCCGCGCGCTGCCATACGCCGGAACAGCTCCGCCAGCAAGGCGCGGCCCAGGCCGCGGTGCTGAAAGTCCGGATGGACGCCGCACGGCTCCACTTGGGCCCAGGCCCCGTCCGGGGCCGGCCAGCCGATACAGAACCCCGCCAACTGTCCGGCCAGCGTCTCCACCACCAGATCCAGATCCGGCGCGTAGCCCGGCCCCCGCACCACCCGCCGGCGCCAGGCTTCGGTCATGTTCGCGCTTCCAAAGGCGGCGCGGTGCAGGTCCGTGTAGGCCGCGCACTCCGCCTCTCCGCGCAAAGGCCGAATGACAAACCCGGCCGGCACGGCGGGGCCGGCCGCCTCGGCCGCCAGCGGCCGCTCAAACTGGGCGAGCTCATAGGCGCCGAAGTGGAAGCCGGCGGCTTCGGCGGCGGCACGCCAGGCGGCATCCCCCGCCTCGGCTTCCACATAGACCGAGACGGGCTGGCCCTGAGACTCGGCTTTGGCTTGGACGCGGGCCGCGGCCCAAGTCAACATGCCGCCCTCCAGGCCGGCGGCGCGCGCGGCCGGCGTCACCCCCAAATCCAACGTGCCCCACGGACCTTGCAGGACCGCGAAACCAGCCAGGGCGTCTCCGGCAGTATGCCAACAGCGCCCATTGTCAGGATCGTCCAGCGCCCACGAGGCCAGCCGGTACGGCAGGTCGGCTACGTGGCGCTGGCCGGCCGGGTGCGCGGCGACCAGGCCCAAGACGGCCGGCAGATCGGCCTCGCGCCGGCACGGGCGGGAGCTAAAGCGGAGTGTATCCATTGGACCTACCAATCACCGGGCTCGGCGGCCATCCGCACGATGCGCGGCGTAAACCGGCCGATCGTTTCCACCAGATCAGTCTGCGCGGCCATGATCTGCTCGATGCGTTTGTACGCCTGCGGGCTTTCGTCCAGTCCGCCGCCCAGCAGCGTGACGCCGCGCTCCGCCAGATAGCGGTCGCGGTCCTTCTTGGCGATCGTGTTGAGCGCCTGCTTGCGGCTCATCTGCCGGCCGGCGCCGTGCGCGGCCGAGTTGAGCGCCGCCGCGTCGCCGCGCCCGCGCACCACATAGCCGGGATCGCCCATCGAGCCGGGGATGATGCCCAGCACGCCGGGGCCGGCCGGCGTGGCGCCCTTGCGGTGGACGATGACGCGCCGCCCGTCCGGCAGGCGTTCTTCCCAGGCGAAGTTGTGGTGGTTTTCCACGCTGGCCGCCTCGGCCAGGCCGGCCGCCGCCGCCACGCGCTGATGGATGACGAAGTGGCTGGCCGAGGCAAACCGGCCGGCCACTTCCATGGCCATCCAGTATTCCTGGCCGGCTTCGGAGTCTAGGTCCAGCCAGGCCAGGTGCCGCACGGCTTTATCCAGCTGGGGATGCAGATCCATGGCCAGCTTGGAATAATACTCGGCGGCCTTGAAGCCCACGCCGCGCGAGCCGCTGTGCGAGAGCAGGGCCAGGTAGGAGCCAGGCGCCAGCCCCGCCAGTTCCGCCGTCAGGTCCAACGCCCCCCACTCCACAAAGTGGTTGCCGGTGCCGCTGGTCCCCAGCTGATCATACGCGATCGGGTGCAGATGGCGCAGCAGCGGCGTGGCCTCCCAGTCTTCATCATCCAAGACGGCGTGATCCGGCCGCTGGGCCTGCTCCCATTTGGCGCCCATGCCAAAGCGCGTCTGCGCCAACAGGGCACGCTCAAAGACGGCGGGCTTCTGGCCCAGCAGGATCGGCGATTGGGGATAGATCGACAGCCGCATGCGGCAAGCGATATCCACCCCGACAGCGTACGGGATGACGGCGTCTTCCACCGCCAGCACCCCGCCGATGGGCAGACCGTAGCCCACATGCGCGTCCGGCATCAGGGCCCCGGCCGCGCTCACCGGCAGGCGCAGGGCGTTGTCCATCTGCGCCAGCGCGCCGGCATCGATGTATTCCCGGCCCCACACCCGGTAGGCCAGCGGCGCGGCGCGCAGAGTCTCCGGCCGCTCGCGGGGCGGCGCGCTGGCCGTCACCAGCGCCGCGGCCAGCTCCCCCGCGGACTCGTCGGCGGTAAAGGCGGCCGGCGCCGCGCGGACGGCCTCCAAACGCGCCAGAATCTGATCGCGGTCCAGGCCGGCCTGCCACAGCGCCTCCGCCGTCTCCTTGGCCAGGCGGATGAGCGGCCCGTCCGGCCACCCGTTCAGCTTGAGAATCTTGCCGCTAATGACGCCCACGGCGTCCTCCTTCACCCGCGGCGCCGCGGCCCGCAGCCGTAACCCGGCCCCGGACCGCGGCGCTTTTTTTACAGCGGTTTGCGGTACGTCACACTGCCCTGCACCGGGCGGAAACCGCAGGCCTCATAGACGCGCAGGGCGCCGCTCAGATTCTGCGTATCCACGCCCAGCGCGGACTCGGTCATGCCCTGCTCCTTGAACACCCGCAGGGTGCGCGTAATCAGCGCCCGCGCCAAGCCCTGCTTGCGCCACGGCCGGCGCACACTGATGAACTCGCACCAGCCGCGCTTCCGGTTGAAACTGGCGTTTTCATGGTGGTTGATGAACCCCTTCACCTGGCCGGCCACCTGATGGGTGGCGGTGTCCCAGGCGATCTGCCACAGCGCCGGCGTGAAGACGGTCGGGTCATTCAGCCAGGCCTGGTAGTCAGCCTCCGTCGGCTCGGCAAAGCCCCAGTGATCGCGGAAGGCCTCGTTGTTGGCGTCCCAGATCGGGCGGTAGTGTTCCGGCTGAACCGGCCGCACTTCCAGGCCGGCCGGCAGGGGGAAGTCCGGGATGTTTTCCAGGTCGGGGCGCACCATCAAGTAACCATAGCGCACGGCGGTATAGCCGGACGCCTTCAACAGGGTCTCGGTCCCGGCCGCCCGGTCGGAGACGAACGCCTGGAAGAAGCGCGGCCCATCCACCGGCTGCTCCGCCGCCACCGCCCGCAGGCGCGCCTGGAACCAGCCCAGCATCGCGGCCCCGATCCCCTTCCGCCGCCAGGCCGGATCGATAAAGGCGAAGTGGTTGAACAGCCGCGCGCCGCTGTCTTCACGGTAATGATCCACGCGCCCGTAGGCCACCAACTGGCCGGCGACCTCCGCCATCAGCACATCGCGGTCGGGGTCGGAGTTGGTCAGGTGCGCGTAGGTGTTGGCGATCTCCTCCAGGGTGATCACCCGCTCGTTGCCGTCGGCGATCTCGCTGGCCGACAGCACGCGCATCATCGCCGGAAAATCGTCCGCGCCGCGAAAGCGCCGGAAGACCAGGCCGGGCAGCGCCGGCGCGTTCGCGACACGGACAGGGTCAAGGGATAGCTCAGTGCTCATGCAGGATGCTCCTCTAGCGTTGCAGCGAGTTGTTTTTCGTATAACAGCAAATGGTTCTCAGTCTGAAAACCACACGTCTCGTAAAAAGCCACCGCGCCCGGGTTCTCCACCTCCGAGCAGACCGCGGCCTGGCGCAGACCGCGCGCCCGCATGCGGCGCAGGCCTTCCCAGATCACGGCCCGGCCCAGGCCCCGCCGTTGAAAGTCCGGGTGGGTCCCCACCGGCTCGAACAGCCCGAGGCCGTTTTCGTCGTCCGGCCACCAGATGGCGAAGGCCGCGATCCGGCCATCCGGCGCGGCCGCCACCAGATCGCGTTCGCGGTCATACACCCGCGACCGTGTGAAGCGCTGATAGCGGGCCAGGTAGGGGCCCCACTCCCAGGTCGAACGGAACGCGCCGTACGAGGCCCGCGCCCGCGGCTCGGCTTCGGCTGCGCCGGCCACCGGCCGCACGCTAAAACCCGCGGGCCGGGCCGGCGCCGGCGCCGGCGCCTCCAGGGTCTGGGTCATGTAGTTCAGGGCGCCGCCGCCGCGCACAAAACCGCGCCGCTCCAGCCATTCCCGGCGGACGGTGTCCGTCTCCAAAATCCAGAAAGCCCGGAGGGTGGCGCCGCCCCGCGCGCGCACCCGCGCCGCGATCCCGGCCTCCGCCCAGGCGTGCATGGCCTCCGCTTCCGGCGTGCCGCGCAGGTCCGGCTGGACAAAGAGATCAAAGTACCCCTCCGCGGGCGTGAACAGCACCCAGCCCAGCAGCCGGCCGGCCGCTTCCCACAGCCAGACCTGATCCGTGAACGGGTCCGGGTCGGCATGGTAGAACTGCCACCAGCTGACATCGCCGGTGTGGACGTAGTA
>JAGOBN010000248.1 GCA_017999235.1 Anaerolineales bacterium
CGCCAGGACCACCCAGCCGGGCTGCGTCAGTGTCACGGTCACAGCCACCGTGTTGGGGTCGCGCGGGTCAGGGGCCGCCGCCGGCGCGGGGCCGGCCTGGAGGGCGGCGGCCGGCTCCAAGATCACGGTGCGGGCCGGGTCGAAATCCGGCGCGGCCACGGCCGCCCGCGCCGCGGCAAAATCGGCCGCCGGCTGGGCGGCGTAGACGATCCAGGCGCGGCGCGCCTCGCCCGGCACCGCATAGACGCTGACATCGGCGCCAGGGTGCAGCACCGGCCAGCTCAGCGGCGCGCGGCTGACCACGGCGCCCACATTCATGAGAGTCAGCAGCGCCGGGGAGCGGGTGGCGCTCACGATCTCGGTAAAGGCCGCGTAGCGGGCGCTGACCAGCGGATCGAAGTTGTTGGCCGAGGCCAGCCCCTCCAGCAGCGCCGTATTCGGCAGCAGCGCGGCGCGCGCCGCCGGCGCCAGTTCAGGCGGGCCGTACGTCAGGAATGAGAAATACGGGTCGAACTTCACCTGGTATTCGTCGTCCGGAAATTGATATAGGCGCCGGCCCGCCAGCGTCCGCGCCAACCCCGGCCCGGACGGAGGCGCGGCCCGGTACAGATCGGCCGGCGCGCCGGGATTGAGGCCGGCGTTGGCGTACAGCAGATCGGCGGTTAAGCAGAGCAGGACGAGGTTCTGCCAGGTCCGGCGCGGCAGGCGGCCCCGCGCCAACGCCAACAGCGCGGCGGCCAGCAGAGTCGCGGCCGCGGCCAGGCCGGCGCCGGCCACGGTCAGGAATTGGCGGTTGAGCGCGGTGGCCGGCGGCAGCAGCAGCCACGCCGCGCCGCAGGTGACGCCCAAGGAGAACGCGCCGGCCGCGCCCAGCCGCGTCCAATACAAGGCGCGCCCGCGCGGCGCCCGCCAGCGGTCCGCGCCCCAGCCGGCCAGCAGCGCCAGCGCGAACACGAACCACACCATCATGCGCGTCGGCGCCTGGAACAGATTAAAAGTAGGGACGTGCGCGTACAGCCAGGGAAAGACCGGAGTGAAGCGGCCCAGCGCGAGCACCAGCGTCACCGGCAAGAGCAGCGCCAGACCCAGACGGCCGCCGGCCCGGCGCGGGTGGCGCAGCGCCCAGAGCGCGGCGCCCAGGCCCAAGAGCAGCGGCAGGACGCCGGCGTAGACCGCGTCTTCCAGATAATTGCCGTAGCCGTAGAAGCGGCCGCGCGCCGGATTGCCCAGCAGATCGGGCGCGATCAAGGTCAGTAGGCGCCACGGCGAGAACGAATACGTCATCACGAACTCGTAGCCGGCGGCGTCACTGCGCGGCGATTGGCGCAATAGCTCGGCCGTAGGCAGGAGCTGCGCGGCGGCGATCAGGGCCGCCAGGGCCAAGGCCAGCGGGACCAGGACCAGAGACCAAGCGCTCACGGGTGCGGGAACTGGCCGGCGCCGCGCCCAGGCCATGAGAAAACGCCCGGCCACCCAAGCGCCCAGGAGCAGCCACGTATACCACGCCGTCTGGGCGTGGCCGGCGAGGAGTTGGAGGGCGAGGAAGAGGGAGAGTGTGAGGGTGGCGGGGATGGGGGATTGAGCGATTGAATAATTGAGGGGATTGGAGATCGGAGGGTTGGAAACCCTGATCACCCTTTCCCCCGCCCAGATCACCCACGGGAGCCAGGCCACGGCCGCGTTGATGCTGTAGAAGCCGGCCCGCGCCACCACGTACTGCGAGAGCCCAAACGCCAGGCCCGCCACCGCTTGGCCGAACGGCCGGAAGCCCAGCGCCCGCGCCAGCGCCACCATGCCGGCCCCCGTCCAGGCGATGTGCAGGACCAGCAGCCAATTGAGGGCCAGATCCAACGGCAGGATCACGGCCAGCCAGTTGGGGGGATAGAGCAGCGCGGATTGATAATTTGCCAGCAGGGGCGCGCCGTTGCCCAGGCCCGCGGTCCACAACGGCAGAAAGCCCGCCCGCACCGCTTCCAGCGCCGCCCAGCGCCAGGGATAGAACTGGAGCAGCGGCGTCCCCCAATAAAACATCTGCGCGCCGACCAGAAAGGGCGCGAACAGCAGCGCCGGCGCCGCGCTGACGAGCAGATAGGGCCAGGCCCGCCTCCACCGCGCCGTCACGGTTGGACCTCGTACACAGCGTAAGCGCCGGCGGCATAGCCCAAGCGCAGATACGGCGCGGTGGCGGGGTCAAACGCGCCCAGCGCGCGCTCCTCCGGGCCGTGGAACACATAGCGAATGCGGCCGTCCGCCAGCAGCCGCCGGCGCGCGCTGTCACTCGTCAGCGGTTGAAAGAACGCGGCCACCCGTGCCTGTTTCTCGGCGAAGAACGCCGTCTCCGTCCCCAGCCCGATATAGGCCGGCAGCGGCGTAAACACCGGGATCAGGTTGCCGGTGGCATACGCGCCCAGGCCGGCCCCGCTCACCTCCGGCTGAGCGGCCACCCAGCGGAACACCGCCAACTGCTCGGCGGCGTGAAAGAGGGGCGGCGCCGGCCGGCCGGCCACCACCAGGCCGCCGGCCAGCAGGAAGACCGCCGTCAACGAGGACGCCGCCGCCAGCGCGGCCGGCAGCCAGCGGCGCGCGCGCCGCCAGGCCACCGTGACTCCCAGCACGGCCAGGACGACCAGCGGCAATTGAAACCCTTCCCCCAACCGGCGTTGAATGGGCCACGGCAGATAGACCAGGACGGGGACCACCAAACACCAGGCCAGCACCCAGCGCGCCAGCCGCGGCCGCCGGCGCAGGCTGCGCCAGCCCCACCAGCCCGGCACCAGCCACAGACCGTAGCCCAACAAATAATGGGCCGGATGCGGCGCCGGCAAAACACTCTGGCTGTTCCAGGCGCGCAAGACCGGATCCACAGAAAAAATCGTCACCGTGTAGAACACGACTGGCGCGGAAAGGCCAATCGCCAGCGCCGCCCGCCGCGCGGCAGGCCAGCGGTCCGGGCGGCGCCACGCCAGCGCCCAATCCAGCCCAACGATGGCCCACACGGTTAAGACGTGGATCGGCTGGATCACGCTGACGCCCAGCCAGGCCAGGCCGGCCCAGCCGCCGCGCCCGCGCAGATACGCCACCATGCCCCACAAGAACAGCGCCCGTGAAAACAGGAGATGCGGCAGCGTATACAAACTGAGGAAGGTGTAAGCCTCGGGTGAATAGAAATCCAGTGGCAGCGCGCCCAGCCAATCCGGCTGGCCGATCAGCACCATCAGCCACCCCAGGCCGCCGCCGAACGCGGTTAAGATCAAGGCCAGCCGGCGCTGCCGCTGGAAAGGCAGGAACTCCGCCAGGAAAGCGTAGCTGGCCCACAGCGCCAGGCCGCCGCCCAGGATGCGCGCCGTGTGATACACCAGCAGCTGCGCGGTATGCTCAGGGCCGGCCAGCTTGCCCAGCAAAAAATAGAACGCGTACAGCCAGACGCCGGCCGCTGGCTCGGTGGAGTAGACGGGCGTGAAGAGCCATTGGCCGCGCGCGCTCTGCCCCATTTTGGCGAGGTAGGAGTTGCTGTCCTCCACGCCGATCAGAAAACCGCTAAAGCGCCACTCCGGCGTCTGCGCGGCCACACCGACCCAATACGGCAGCGTGGTCAGCGCCAGCGCCAGCGCCGCGACGCCGGCCACCCAGCACCACTCACGGCGCGAGACATATTCGCGGCGCGAGTATCTCGCGCGGCGCGTTATCGCGCCGGCCGCGTGCGCCACAGCACCCCGCCCAACCCCGCCAGGCCGGCCAGCGTCAGGCCCAGTCCCGCCCAATCCGCCAGCGGCCAAAACTCAAAGACGATCGTGTGCGCGCCGGCTGGCAGCCGCACGCCGCGCAAAAATTCTTCGACGGTCTCGACCGGGGCCGGCCCGCCATCCACCCAGGCCCGCCAGCCGGGGTAAGCGGCGTCCGCCAGGGTGAGCAGCCCCGGCCCGCTGGCCCGCAGTTCCAGACGGTTGGGCGACCAGGCGCGCACCTCCACCGGCGCGCCCGTCTCCAGCCAGGCGCGCGGCCGCACGGCGAGATTCGCATACACGCGCGTCCGGCCAAAGGTCCGCACCAGGCGCAGTTCCGGCGCGGCGAGGTCAAATTCCGCCGCGATGTACTTCACATTGAGCCGGCCCAGCAGGCGCGCGTCCGGGAGCGCGGCGGCGTTTGTGAGCTGCAGATCGAGCGCCGAGTTTTCGATACTAAACGCCGGCACCGTGACACTATAGCCTGGGCTGTCCACGCCGCTGGCAGTGCTGAGAAAACGCGTAACCGCCGCCAGCTGCAGCGGATTGATGCCGTCCACATGCTGCAGCCCATCGCCAGGCAGCAGGCTCAAGGAGGGGGAGTACACGCGGAAGAGGCCCTCGGCCGCGGCCTGCTCCGCCAGCCACTCGGCCGCCGGCGCGCGCGCCGGCCGGGGCTGAACCTCCAGCACCGTCACCCCCACGCGCCACAAGTCCAGCACCGTGAAAACCAGCAGCCCGGCCAAGACCGGCGCGGGGGGCGGAAGCCAGCGCCGCAGCCGCGGCAAGGCCGGGCTGACCCGCAGGCGCGGCCAGGCCTCGCCGATCAGCCAATCCAGTCCCTCGGCCGCTAAGATCGCGGCCGCCAGGGCCGCCACAAACCAGGCCCGGGGCGGGACCCGCAGATAGCCCAGCCCCGGCAGCAGGCGAAAAAGCGCGGGAAAGACCACAGAGTTGGTGCCCAGCGCAAAGGCGCCGGCCGTCAGCGCGGCCAGGCCCCAGAACCAACGCCGGCGCGCCAGCAGGCCGGCCAGCGCCAGCAGCAGCGGCGCCACGCCCAGATACGTCATCCATTCATGAAAGCCGCCCAGGTCCGGGATCACCAGGCCGATGAAGTAGTAGGGCGGCAGAGAATAAACGGCGGCCTCCGCCAGCGTCAGGGCCGCGCGGTTGGAGCGCGCGCTGAAGACCAGCAAGGGCAGCCAGAGCACCGCGCTCAGCGAGAGAAACGCCGCGGCATAAGCGGCCGCGGCCGGCAGCCCGCGCCGGTCAGGGCGCGGCGGCTGAAACGGCGGCAGCGCGGCCAGCCAGAACGCGCCGGCCAGCACCGCCGCATAAAACGCCCAGCGTGGATCAGCCAGGAAGATCATGGCCAGTCCGGCGCCGGCCAGCCCCCCGGCGCGCAGGCCGCCCGTGATCCGGACCGCGCGCATCGCCAGCAGCAGCCACGGTGTCCAGGCCACGGCGCAGACCAGCGAGGCATGCCCGGCGCCAAGATGGGCCAGCAGTTTCGGCGTCCCCATAAACGCCAAACCCCCAAACAGCGCCGCTGCGGCCGACCGTCCTTCCGCCCGCAAAAAACGAAACAGTCCGTAACCGGCCCAGGTCAGATGGGCGGCATACAGGACATTAAACGCGAAGGGCAGCGGCAGCACCAACAGCAGCAGGTTCGGCGGATACCACACCCCAGAGAGCGGGTCGGCCGCGAACGGCTGGCCGGCGAACAACTGCGCGTTCCACCACGGCCATTGCCCGTAGCGCGCCAGCGTATCGCGCCAGTACACGGCGTTGGGCAGGTGCGAAATCATCAGGTCAGACCAGGCGCCGCCGCTCAGGCACGTCGGGCAGAGCGTCAGCGGACCAAGATAGATTAACGCCAGCCCCGCAAAGAGCGCCGGATAAGCCAGGGCGCGGCGCCACCGCCCGTTAGCGGCCATAGACGCGGACGGCCCCCGCCTGCCAGAGGATGCGCCAGCCGGGCAGCTGCGGCGCCGGCCCCAACGCGGCCTCGCGCGGGCCGTAGAACACCACGTCGACCGCCGCCGTGTCCGGCAGCTGCGGCGCGCGGCCGGCGAAGAAGTCTTCCACCGCCTGGCGCTGGCGCGCCGCGTCGGCGGTCTCAAACTGGTGGCCGTACAGCACGCGGGCATCGCTGCGGGCCGGGATGAGCGTGCCCGTCTCGGGCGCGGCCAGGACCAGCGCGCCGGCCGGCAGACGCGCGATAGCGTCCGCCTCGGCCAAGGTCAAATAAACCTCGGGCCGGCGCGTCAGGGCCGCGCTCCACAACGCCGCCCAGACCAGCAGCGAGCTCAAGGTCGCGGCCACGCCGCCCAAGGCTTTCGCCCACCGCGGCCAGCCGGCCGCGATCCCCATCTCAGCCAGCAGACAGATCGGCAGCCACACGCCCATCGAGAGCCGGCGCTGCAGGGCCACGGGCGCGTAAATCAGCGCCACGCCCAAGCCCAGCCAGAGCAAGAGCAGGTCCGCCGCAGGCCAGCGCCGCCGCGCGGCCAGCCAGCCGCCGCGCAGCGCCAACAACAAGGGCAGACCGCCCCAGACCAGGGCTTCCAGCGGCGCCGGCGAGGGGGTGATGTTTTGGGCGTTCCAGGCGCGCAGGGCGGGATGCGTTTGCGTGAGCCAGACGGCCTGCAGCGCCCACGGCGCCGTCACCGTGGCCACGGTCAGCGCCGGCAGCCAATCCGCCCATCGCCACACCCGGCGGCGCGCGGCCCGCCAGACTGTTACGCCGCCCAACAC
>JAGOBN010000249.1 GCA_017999235.1 Anaerolineales bacterium
CCAGGTATGCGCTGGAGCCGGGCGGGTGCAGAGCCTTTATTGCCGATCCGCGCAGCCGTGATGAGCGGCGCGTTCGACACTTGGTGGCAGGCGGTTTCCGCCATGCCCCTCAACTGAAATGCACCCCAGGGCCTTACGGGATCAGGCTGGCGGGCAGGCCGTGCGCGGGGACGAGCAGCGCCGCCTGGCGGATGCGCTCGATGAGCAGCGCCGAATCAATGTCTTTGAGGAGATAGTTGAGGGCGCCGGCGCGATGCGCCGCCCAGCGCTCCCATTCGCTGGGATAAGACGTTAACACGATCACGATCGCCCCCAGACCGCTCTCGGCGATCCAATTTATCAGTTCCAGGCCGCGCCCGTCGGCGCGCTTAGTCTCCACCAGCACCACTTCCGGCCGAAGCCGGCGGACCAGGCCAATGGCCACATCCGCCTCGGCCACATCCCCCACCACCGTGAGGTCCGACGCGAAGCTGAGGCGGCATTTGAGCGCCTGGCGCACCTCAGCATGATCGTCGACGATGAGAATCCGAGTGGGACACGACATGGTGTGACTATAAGGAGGCCCCTGGCGGCAACTTAGTATCAGCCGTCCTGTACTTTTTCGATAAATGTCATAACAAATAAACAGTCATTATTGCTTGATGTCTGGTTGTTTAGGCGCGGTGATTCCAGACAAGCGACTTGATTATTGTTAATCAGACACGCTTATCGCCTATTAAACGGGGGAAGATTGTCACTATTCGACCCAAATGACATCTTCTAGGATGTGGCTATAAGTTGTCGCTTTTGGGTTATGGTGGCGAAGGCCCGTCAACAAACCGGGATCACCGGCCTGGGGCCGTACACAAACTAATCTTAAGCGGCCTACCAGCTTAAGGGAGGAATGTTATGCAAATTACTCGTCAAGCTGACTATGCAGTCCGAGCAATCGTTTACCTTGCCCAGCAGGGTTCTGGCGCGCGGGTTTCCACGGCGCAGGTGGCGCAAGAGCAGCACATCCCGCCCACGTTCCTGGCCAAGATCATCTCTCAGCTATCCACCGCCGGCGTGGTGCGCGCGACGCGCGGCGCGCGGGGCGGCATTACGCTCGCCCGCCCGCCGGAAGAAATCAGCCTGCTGGAGATTGTGGAAGCGATTGACGGCCCGGTGTCGCTTAACGAGTGCACCCACGACCCGAGCCTGTGCCTGATGGGTGAAACCTGCGCCGTGCGCGAAGTGTGGTGTGATGTGCGCGTGGAGCTGGTGGGGCGTCTGAAGCGCACGACTTTCGATCAGTTGACGCGGCCGGTGAATGTGTCCGCGCCCGAGCTGATGGACGCGGTCGCGCGCTAACCTACAGTTTTTGGCACGCGCACGCGCACGGTTGTGCCGGCGCCGGCCTGGCTGGTGATCTGGCAGTGGCCGCCGATAGCGGTCACCCGGTCCCGCATATTCACCAAGCCGTGACCTACCCGGCGTTCGGTTTGGGCGGCGTCAAAGCCCTGGCCGTTGTCTTGCAGCACCAGTTCAATCACCTGCTCGTGTTCGATTAAATAAATCTCTACCCGCGTGGCCCGGCTATGCCGGGCCGCGTTGCTGAGCGCCTCCTGCGCAATGTGGAAGAGCGCGCGCCGCCCTTCCAGCGTCAGCGTCTGCTCCACCGCCGGATCGGCGCGCAGCTCCACGCTCATCAGGGTGTTGCCCCGGAATTCATCCAAGAGCTGGCGCAGGGCCGGCACCAGGTTGTCCCCCTCAAAGCGGCGCGGCCGCAGATCTAGAATATACGCGCGGATATCGCGGATGACGGTGTTGAGCGAGTCGATGGCGCCGCGCACCCGGTCCGAAGCGTTGGCGGCGTCCCCTTCACGCAGCAGGCTGTTGACCAGTTCCAGGTTTAAGCCGACCGCATAAATCGACTGGATGATCCCGTCATGCAGATCCATGCCGATGCGCTGGCGCTCTTCGACCACGCGCAGCTGCTGGACCTGCTCGTAGAGCCGGGCGTTGTCGATGGCGATGGCGGCGTGGGCGGCCAACTGTTCGATCAGGTGTTGATCCTGCTCGGAGAATTCGGCGCTGCTGAGCTTGTTGGTGAGATAGAGGTTGCCCAGCGATTTGCCCTTATGGCGGATGGGCACCCCCAAAAAGCTGGTCATCCGCGGATGGCCGGCGGGAAAGCCGCTGGATTTGGAATGCCGGCTCAGCTCCGTCAGGCGCACGGCGTGGTGGCCGCGCATGATGACGCCCAGCAGGCCGTGGCCCTGCGGGCGGTGGCTGATGCGCGCTTCCGCTTCGGCGCTCATCCCCACGGTTACAAACTCCACCAGCATTTCCCCGTTCTCGTCCGGCACCCCCAAGGCGCCATATTCCGCATCCACCAGGGTCACGGCCGCGGTCACGATGCGTTTGAGGGTTTCGCCCAGCGACAGATCGGCCGAGATCGCCAGCACCGCCAGGTCCAGGGCCAGCAGCCGTCGATTGAGGACTTCCGGCAGGGGTGGGGGAAGAAAGGTCGGAGCTTCCATGCGCGGGTGATTGTATGCGACTCTGGCGCTCTCGGCAATGCGCTTGCCTCCACAGCCTAGCTCCGAGTAAAATCGGTCTATGCACAAACAACGGATCATGCTGGTGGACGATCATGAGGTTGTCCGGTTGGGATTGAAAGCGCTCATTGAGCGCCGGATGGATATGGAAGTGGTGGCGGAGGCGGCCACCGCCGCCGAAGCCGTCACGAAGAGCCAGGCCCATAAGCCGGATGTCATCATCATGGATATCCGTTTGGGCGGTTCCAGCGGCATTGACGCATGCGGGGCGATCAGCCAGCAGCTGCCGGACGTCAAGATCATTATGCTGACCTCCTTTGCTGAGGATGAGATGCTGTTTGCGGCGATCCGCGCCGGCGCCTCAGGCTATGTGCTCAAGCAGGCCGGGGGCCAAGAGGTGATCCGCGCGATTGAGACGGTGAGCCAGGGGCATTCCCTGCTGGACCCGTCCCTGACCGAGCGCGTCTTTGCCGAGGTGCGCCGGGCCGCGCGCGCCCAGGAATCGGCGGCTTTCTCTCAGCTGACTGAGCAGGAGCGCCGCGTCCTGCTGTTGGTGGCGGATGGCAAGACCAACCGGGAAATTGCCCAAGACCTGCATTTGGGCCAGGGCACGGTGCGGAATTATGTCAGTAATATTTTGAGCAAGCTCGGTCTCTCTAATCGGGCCGAGGCGGCCGCCTACGCCACCAAACACAATCTGCGCGAGTCGCTCTAAGCCCGGCTTTCCGTGGTGATTGGAACGGCGGGCGGCACGAGGCCCGCCGTTTTATTTGGCCGGCGCCGAGCGTTGGCCGAGCTCAACGCCTGCGCGCGGCGAAACCCGGGGCCGCCGGTCCTTGGCCCCGGCCCCGATCAAGCAGCCATAGGAGGCGCGCATGTTGTCTCTGAAACTTAGCCGAGTCGCCCTTGGCCTGGCCGGCTTGGGCCTGGCGGCCGCCTGCCAACCCTTGGCACTCCCCACCCCCACCGCCTCACCCGCGCCGGCCACCGCCACGCCGCCGCCGGTCTTGATGTGCACCCCGCCCCCCTGCCTGGCTGGCGAGGTGTACCATTGCCCCAACGGCGATTGCCCCGGCGGCTGCGGCACTACTTGCGCCACGCCGACGCCCGGCGGCCTCACCCCCACCTACCCCCCGCCCATGTGCACGCCGCCGGCTTGCTGGTCGGGCGAGGTTTATTTCTGCGCCGGGGAGTGCCTGGGCGGCTGCGGGACCACCTGCGCCACACGGACCCCCGATCCCCAGGCCAGCCCCGCCCCGACCTTTCCGGCGCCGGAGACCTTGTGCACCCTGCCACAGCCGGCCCCGGCGGCCGGCACCCCGGCGCCGGCCGTTTTCCGGTGCGCCAGCGCCGAGACTGTGCGAGTGGGCGAAACGTTCACTGTGCTAGCCGAGGCCAGCGGTCTGGCCGAGCCGATTTTTGCGGTGCAGGCTCAGGACCAAGAAGGTTTTGGCGGGTTTAGCTTGCGGGTCAAGGCCGAAAATCAATGGCAGGGCGACCTGACCGGCAGCCAGGTGGTCACGATCACGGCGGTGCAGGCGAGTGGTCAACGCCTGCTCATCACCCTGACCGGTTCGGCCGCCGGCCGCGTTGACCTGCGCATCCTGGCCGGGTCGGCCGCTGGGCCGTTTGTGGAAGCCGAGGCGCTTACACTAACAATTACTGCGCCGTAGAATAAAACCTGATGCGCCGGGCCGCCCTCCTGCCTCTGCTCCTGGTCCTGACCGCGCTGGCGTGCAATACGTTCTTCCCGCCGCGCCCGGAGGTGGCCTGGGACCCGGACCCGGCCGTGGTGGTGATCGAGCTCGCCACCCTCGGCGGCCTGCTCCCGCCGACCTACATGGACAGCTATATCCCGGCCGCCCGCGTGTGGGGGGATGGCCGGATCATTTGGACCACGTTCGACGCGCCGGGCGGCCGGCGCGTGTTGGCGGGCCAACTCACGGCCGCTGAACTGCAAGCGCTCCTCCAGCGCTTTGTGGACGCCGGCTTCTTCGGGTGGCAGGCCTTCTATCAGCCGCCGTATCAGATTTACGATGGCGGCACGACGATCTTGACGGTCCAACTGCTCACGGAGTCGCGGAAAGTGGCCGAATACATGGACGGCGCGCCGGCCCAATTCGACGGGCTGGTGCAAGTGCTGGCCGAGGGCGCGGGGGCGGCCGGCGGCGACTTTGTGCCCGAGCGGGGCTATCTGCGCGCTTATCGGCAAACCGGAAACTCAGCGCCGCCGGAGGCCGTGTGGCCGGATGAGCGCCTGGGGTTCACCTTGGCCGAGGCCGAGACCGCCGGCCGTTATATTGAGGGCGCGGCCCTGCAATTTGCCTGGGCGGCGTTGAACCGTTCCCAGTTCGGGCTGATTGCTTCAGGGGGGCAGGCTTTCCAGATCACGCTCCAGGTGCCGGGCGTGACGTACCAGGAGCCGCCCGCGCCCTGAGCCTTATAATGTCGGCATCGCCACGCCCGAGGAGCCGCCCATGTTCGACCAGGATAAGTTAGCCGAGCTGCGCGCCGCCCAGGCGGCCTGGGAAGCCACCACCCTGCGCCAGACGCTGGCCAGGCTGCCCGAACGCCAGACCCGCTTCATCACCACCTCGTCCGAGACGGTCAACCGGCTGTATACCCCGCTGGATACCGCCGGCCAAGACTACCAGCGGGACCAGGGCTTTCCGGGCGAATACCCGTACACGCGCGGCATCCACGCCAGCGGACACCGCGGCCGGCTGTGGACCATGCGCCTGTTCGCGGGTTTTGGCTCGGCCGAAGAGACCAATGCGCGCTTCAAGTATTTGCTGGAGCAAGGCGGCGGCGGCCTGAGCATTGCCTTTGACCTGGCGACGCTGATGGGCTACGACACCGACGCGCCGGAGGCGCTGGGCGAGTTTGGCAAATGCGGCGTGGCGATCAGCTCGCTGAAGGACATGGAGATCCTGCTGGCCGGCCTGCCGCTGGACCAGGTCTCCACCTCAATGACCATCAATTCGCCGGCCGCCATCATCTGGGCCATGTATTTGGCCGTGGCGGAACAGCAGGGCGTGCGCTTCGACCAACTGCGCGGCACCACCCAGAACGACATCCTCAAAGAGTACATCGCGCAGAAGGAGTACATCTTCCCGCCGGCGCCCTCTATGCGGCTGGTGGTGGACACCCTGGAGTATGGGGCGCGGCACGTGCCGCAGTGGAACCCGATCTCGGTCTCCGGCTACCACATTCGCGAGGCCGGCAGCACGGCCGCGCAGGAGCTGGCGTTCACCCTGGCGGACGGGCTGGAGTATGTGCGCTGGGGCGTGGCGCGCGGCCTGGCGGTGGATGAATTCGCGCCGCGCATCTCCTTCTTTTTCAACGCCCACAACGATTTCTTTGAGGAGATCGCCAAGTACCGGGCCGCGCGCCGCATCTGGGCGCGCGAGATGCGCGAGACCTTTGGCGCGCGGGACCCGCGCACCTGGCTGCTGCGCTTCCACACCCAGACGGCCGGCGTCTCGCTCACGGCCCAGCAGCCGCAGAACAACATCGTGCGCGTGGCCCTGCAGGCGCTGGCGGCGGTGCTGGGCGGCACGCAGTCCCTGCACACCAACAGCATGGATGAGGCCCTGGCCCTGCCCTCGGCCGAGGCCGTGACCGTGGCGCTCCGCACCCAGCAGATCATCGCCCATGAGTCCGGGGCCGCCAACAGCGTGGATCCGCTGGGCGGCTCGTATTTGGTGGAAGCCCTGACCGACCAGATTGAGGCGCAGGCGCGCGCGTACTTCCAGCGCATCGCCGACCTGGGCGGCGTGATCCCGGCCATCGAGCGCGGCTTCTTCCAGCAGGAGATCTCCGACGCCGCGTATCAGTATCAGCGCGAGATCGACGCCGGCACGCGCACGATTGTGGGCGTCAACGATTTTGTGGACGACCAGCCCGTCCAGATTCCGATATTGGCGATGGACCCGCAGGGCCAGAC
>JAGOBN010000250.1 GCA_017999235.1 Anaerolineales bacterium
TGGAGAGCACCAGCGCGCGCTCGTACACGGCCTGCGGGTCGGCGCTGTCCGGCGGGTTGAGCTCGGCCGTGACCGCAAAGCGGCCGGATTTGAGCACCCGTTCCAGACGGGAGCCGGAAACCAAGTTGGGGGAGGCAGTCACGGATTTCACCGATTACACGGACAAACGCGGATCTTGGGGTTTGTGAGTCGTCCTGGGGGCTCAGAGCTGACCCATCACTGCTTGCTGCCTTCGGCTTACTTAACCTCGGCCACTGGAATCCAGCCGGCCGGGTTCTTCTGCGCCACGCCCGTAAAATCGTTGATCCAAGCCGAGGAGCCCTGCAAACTGCGGTTCACGGGCGGCAGGACCATCCGCATTTCATGGCCGTAGGTGGGCATGCGGGCCGAGCGTTCCCAGGCCTGCACCCAGACACAGCGCATCTCCGGCTTGATCTCGCAGTGTCCGTTGCCGCGCACCCCCCCGCACGGCCCATTCCGCAGGTTCTTGGGGCAGTTCATGGGGCAGGTCATGCCCGTGCTGTGCAACACGCACTGCCCGCACATCTGGCAGTTGAAGAGCGCACTCTTGCTGGCGTGTTCCACGCCCACGAAGAGCTTTTCCACCCCGCTGCCCGGCCGCAGCCAGCGCTGGAACGGCCGCAGGACGCGGATCGTCAGATCGTAGACAACTTCCAGGAAGTGGGGGTAATTCTGCAGCCAGCGGAACATGGTGATTACTTGGGTGTCGGACGGCGGCCAGTCATCGGTCGTCGGTCGTCGTCCTACCCCTCGCGCCCCTGGCCGGCGATCAAGCGCTTGAGGCGGTCATCCGAATAGGCGGCTTCCAGCTCGGCGGCCACGGCCCCCGCCACCGCGTCCGGCTCGCCCTCGCGCTCGCCGGCGTCGTCGGTGTGCCACTCGGCCAGATAATCGTCCGTACCGATCAGGCCGCCGCGCATGGCGGCGGCGTCAATGGCTTCCTGGAAGCGCTCGCTCAGTTGGCGGCCGGCGCGTTCGCGGCCGGCGCGCACCTTGACTTGGGCCGGGATCTCACGCCAATAGACAATTTGAAAGGCGGTGGGCATAGGGCGGGTCCTTTCGCTATAAGCCGGCCGGCCAAACCGGCCGCCGGCGTCAGGCCTCGTCGGGCTTATCGGCTTGCCGCGCGGCCCGCGCCTGCCGGCGGGCGGCGCGATCCGCCGTGGCCGCGCGCGCCTCGGGGTCCGGCGCCGGGGTCCGCGCGGCCGGCACGGCCACCGTGTCCCCGCTCTGCAGGGCCTGCGCCATGGCGCGGATGTGGTCGGGCGCGCTGCCGCAGCAGCCGCCGATAATGCGGGCGCCGACGGCGCGGACTTGCAGCGCGTACGCGCCCATTTGATCCGGCGTGGCGCGGTAGGTCACCTTGCCCTGCACCAGCTCCGGCATGCCGGCGTTGGATTTGGCCACCAGGGGCACGCTGGGGCCGGCGGCCTGCATGCGCTGAATGGCCGCCAGCAGTTCGTCGGTGCCGTTGCCGCAATTGGCGCCCACGGCCGAGACGCCCCAGCCGGTGAGGGCTGCAAGCGCCTGCTCCGGGGTGACGCCCATCATCGTCCGGCCGTGCGTGTCAAAGGACATCGTCGCCACAATCGGGATCGCGGCCGAGGCGCGCCGCGCGCCCTCCACCGCGGCCTGGATCTCCTCCAGCGAGGACATGGTCTCGATCCAGAGCACATCCGCGCCGGCGTCCACCAGCGCCTGGGCCTGCTCGGCGAAGCCGGCCACCGCGTCGGGGTACTCCAGCGCGCCGAGCGGCGCCAGGATCTCGCCGCTGGGGCCGATATCGCCGGCCACCAGCACGTCCCGGCCGCTGGCCGCGATCTCGGCTTTCAGCAGTTCCACGCCGGCCCGGTTCAGCTCGGCCACGCGGTCCTGCAGGTTGTGCAGTTTGAGGCGAAAGCGCGTGCCGCCAAAGGTGTTGGTGAGGATGATGTCCGAGCCGGCGTCAATGTACCGCCGCTGGATGGCGCGCACCCGCTCCCGGTATTGGACGTTCCACAGCTCCGGCGAATCGCCGGAGATCAGCCCAGCCTGGAACAGCTGGGTCCCCATCGCGCCATCGGCCAGGATGGCGCCCGGCCGGTCAAGCAGTTGCTGCCACTTGTTCATAAGCTCGCGACCGTCATCCGCTATTTGCCGCGCTGAATGGCGATCAGCTTCTTGGCGGTCTCGACCGCCACGGCCGCGTCGCGGCAATACGCGTCGGCCTCAATCTCCTCGGCGAAGGCCGCATTGAGCGGCGCGCCGCCGACCATCACAATCACCTTGTCCCGCAGCCCCTCGTCCTTGAAGCGCTTGATGATGATATCCATGTACGGCATGGTCGTGGTCAACAGCGCGCTCATCCCGATGATGTCCGGCTGATGCTCTTTATAGGCGGCCAGGAACTTATCGGCGTCGCAGTTGATGCCCAGGTTGATGACCTTGAAGCCGGCGCCTTCCATCATCATCCCCACCAGATTCTTGCCGATGTCATGGATATCACCCTTGACCGTCCCCACCACCATGGTGCCGATCTGCTGGGCGCCGGTGCTGGCAAGCAGGGGCCGCAGGATTTCCATGCCGGCCTTCATGGCCTTGGCCGCCATGAGCACCTCCGGCACAAACAAAATGCCATCGCGGAAATCCACGCCGACGATATCCATGCCGCCCACCAGCGCCTGGCCCATCACTTCGGTGGCGGTCAGCCCGCGCCGCAGCAGTTCGTGCGTGCCGGCTTCCACGCTCTCCACTACCCCGTCGTACAGGTCGTCGTGGATGTTCTGGATCAATTCATCGGTCGGGATTTGGGAGATGTCATCGCTCATGAGTGGGAATCCTTAAAATGACAGGGTTAGCGGGTTGAGGCGGGCCTCAATCCCCTGGATCCAATTGTACCCGCCTCCGGCGCTGACTTCGCCGTTCGGGGGCTTCGGCGCCGGCCGGCCGTTCCGGCAGCAGGCCGGCCAGGTGCGGAAAGACGTCGGTGGCGTGCGGGATGGCGATGGCGCCGACGAATTCGGCCTGGAAGCTGGGGGCCACGGCGGTCTGCACATGCACGGCGCTCCGCGCCAGCCGGCCGGCCTCCAGCCGCGCCTCGCAGTTGAGCAGGGCCAGCCGCGCGCCGTCGCCGGCCGCGTTGCCCACCGCCACCACCTTGTCGAGCTCGCAGTCCGGGATCAGGCCCAGGATCATGGCGTGCTTGGGGTCGATGTAGCTGCCGAAGGCGCCAGCCAGGACGATCCGGTCCACCTTATCCACGCCGCGCGCCTGCATCAGCAGCTTGACGCCGGCGTAGAGCGCGGCCTTGCCGAGCTGAATGGCGCGCACATCGCTTTGCGTGACGGTGATGGGCTGGCCGGTGGAGGTCTGGGCGCCGTCGGCCAAAATATACTCGCCGGTGCGGCCGGTGCGGCGCACGCGCGGGGAACGCGCCGGGCCGTTTTCGTTAAAGCGCCCGTCCCGGTCGATGATGCCGGCCAGGAACAGTTCGGCGATGGCTTCGATGATGCCGCTGCCGCAGATGCCGGTGGCCTTCATGTCCGCCGCTGGGCCGGCCGCCACCCACGTCTCCTGGCCGATCAGCTTGAAGCGCGGCTCCCAGGTCACCGGATCGACGCGCACGCGTTCGATGGCGCCGGGGGCCGCGCGCTGGCCGTGCGTGATCTGCGCGCCTTCAAAGGCCGGCCCGGTGGGGCTGGAACAGCAGAAGACCTGCTCCCGGTTGCCCAGCACAATCTCGGCGTTGGTGCCCACATCCACAATCAGCATCAGGTCATCCTGCTGATGCGGGGCCTCGGCCAGCTGCACGGCCACGTTGTCGGCGCCGACATGGCCGGCGATGCAGGGCAGGACATGGACGCGCGCGGCCGGGTTGAACTTGAGGCCGAGGTCGCGCGCCTTGACGTCCAGGGCCGAGTTGAGCGCCAGCGCAAAGGGCGCGCCGCCCAGCTCCACCGGGTTGAGGTTGAGCAGGAGGTGGTGCATCACCGGGTTGGCGGCCAGCACCATGTCCACCACGCCGTCCAGCGGCACGCCGGCCGTCTGCACCGCTTTGCGCGCCAGGTCGTTGAGCGCCGCGATGACGGCGCGGTGCATCTTCTCGGTGCCGTCCGGGTGCATCATCACATAGCTCACCCGGCTCATCAGGTCTTCGCCGAAGCGCACCTGCGGGTTCATGCTGGCCTCGGTGGCCAGCACCGCGCCGGTGCGGAGATCGCACAGGTGGACCACGATGGTGGTGGAGCCGACGTCCACGGCCAGGCCATACGCGCCTTCGCGATAGCCGGGCTGCACGCGCAGCACTTCGCGGTCCTGCCAGATGGTCAGCGTGACCGCGGACTTGCCCGTCGCCAGCGCCGGCTGCAGGGCCGGCAGAGCCAGCACGTCAATGGTCAGGTCGCGCAAGCCGTGCTGGTCCAGCAGCGCCTGCTGCACGCGCTCCCAGTCGCCGATGTCGCTCTCCATCGAGGCGGGCTCCACCTCCACGTACGCCTGCCGGACGGCCGGCTGAACGTCAATGGCGCGGTCGGTGGCGGCCTTGGCGATGATCTGCTTGCGGGCCTGGCTTTCCTCCGGCACCACCAGCAGCAGATCGCCCAGGGCCTCACACGCGCAGGCCAGGCGCCGGCCGGGGGCCAGGGTGTGATCCAGGGTGTACTTGGCCTCCCGGCCGTCCAGCGGCGTGAGGTGCGCCGCGGACGACGTCAGGCCGTGTTTGGGGAACTGGCCGTCTTCGACGATGACCTGGCACTTGCCGCAGGTCTGCCGGCCGGCGCAGATGGACTCGAGTTCGACGCCCAGCTGGCGGGCGGCCTCCAGCAGGTTGGTGCCGCGCGGCACCTGGCCGCGCCGGCCGGACGGCATCAGGGCAATCGTGACCAGCTCGGATTGGGTTTCAGGCATATCGGCACTTGTACCAAGGGTTGGGGCCATTATAAGAGGAGAGCCAACTTGGGGACTATGGACGGCTGTGTGCGAAAGTCAGCGGAGAGCTTGTGCGGGCGGCACAAAGACGGCCGCTCACCGGCGCAGCAGATGGGCTTTGAGGGCCACATGCAGGTTGAAGCGCTGGTCCATGTCTTTCAGATCCAGATGCGTGATCTCCTCGATCCGGCCGATCCGGTAAAGGAGCGTGTTGCGGTGGACGGTGAGCGTGGCCGCCGCCTCGGCCAGGGCGCCGCCATGCTGTAAGTAGGCGTCCAGGGTGCGGACCAAATCGCCGTTGGTCCGCCGGTCGTGCTCGGCCAGAACCTGCACCGTGGCCAGGTAAGGATTGCCGGCCAGCACTTCCGGCGGCAGATGGTAGAGCCAGTCCAACACCCCCAGCTTCCAGAAGCAGACCAGGCGCGGCGGTTTCCCCAGCCGCGCGCCGATCTCGGCGGCCTCGCGCGCCTCCGCATAGGAGCGGCGCAGATCCGGCGCGGCGGGGTAAGCGCGGCCGGCGCCAATCACCAGGGGTTGGCCGGGCAGGGCCACCTCCGCCAACAGCCGTTCCGCCAGGGCCTGGCCGGCGGTATCGGTCTTGGCTTCCAGCACCACGGCCAGGCCGCGCTCGCGGTTGACCACCAGGCTCCAGACGCCCTGGGCGCGCAGCCAGCGCTCCAGCCGCATCCCCAGGTTATCCACGCCGGCGCCCGTGGCGGCCGGCGGCAGCAGGCACAGCACCTGGTGGGGCTTCTCCAAGTGGTAGCCCACCAGATGCGCGCGCTCCAGCAGCGCACTGTCCCGCAGGCCCTCCGGCCCCAAATCCGGGCGCAGCAGCTGGGCCAGAAAATCGCCGCGCACCGCCTGGCGCGCCTCGCGCACCGCCTGCTCCTTGAGCAGCACCAGGGCCGCGACAGTGGCGGCGTCGTCGATGGCCAGCTCATCCAGGGCCGTCAGCGGATGATCGCCGGCGACGACCCAGATGTACCCGTAGACCTCGCGGCCGATGATGATGGGCGCCACCACGCGCTCCATGGTCATGCCCAGGTCGGGCATGGCTTCCAGACGGATCGGCCGCAGGGTGTGCTCCAGTTCGGCGTAGATGCCGCGCGCCTGCATGCGGGCCACCTCTTCCGGCGGGGTGCGGCCGGCCGCCAGGGCCAGTCGGCGGTTCTCGTCCACCGGGCCGCGCTGCGCGGCCGCCATGATCTCAAAGCTCAGGCTTTCAAACAGCACCGACCGGCCCAGGATATCCGCCAGGGTGACGGCCAGGCCGTCCAGCCCCCCGCCCTCCAGCACCAGCTGCGTCAGCCGGCGGTGGATGTCGTCGGCGCGCTCTTTGAGCGCAAACTGCTCGTTGACCAGTTCGACGTACAGGCGCTCAACCAGCGTGATGAACTTGACGTCTTGCGGGACCGCGATCAGCGGGAAGCCGTGCGCGTCGGCGGCCTGGCGCATGCTGGCCGGCACATCGGCGAAGGACCAGCCCAGCGAGAACACTACCCCCACC